>JANXRP010000195.1 GCA_025352965.1 Comamonadaceae bacterium | reverse complement strand
CAAATCTTGCAGCTGCTCAGGCGTAGGTTGTTTAGTTGTGACGACTTTGAGAACAGCCAAATTCAGCACGTGGTTATCGGCACTTTGCATCAGCAGCCCCGAACCCACGCGCTTGACGTCACGTGCATTGCGGCCTTGTTCCCATGCGGTTTTACCACCCTTCGGAAGAGAGATTTTGAGCGCTCGCACATTCACTTTTTTCTTCAAAAGTTCCAGCGCATCAGCGTCAAAGTCGGGCGCAATCAGCACTTCGACAAACAACTTGGTCACAGCTTCCATCGTGACAGCATCCACAGGGCGGTTAAACGCCACAATGCCGCCAAACGCGGATGTAGGGTCGGTCTGCAAAGCCTTGCTGTATGCGGCCTGTGGGCTATCCCCCGTCGCTACGCCGCATGGGTTGGCGTGCTTGACGATGACGCAAGCACAACTGTCAAAACTCTTCACGCACTCCCACGCCGCGTCCGCGTCCGCGATGTTGTTGTAGGACAGTTCCTTGCCTTGCAATTGCTGCGCGGTCACGATGGAGCCTGGCGCTGGATAGAGGTCGCGGTAAAACGCAGCATCTTGATGTGGGTTTTCGCCATAGCGCAAATCTTGCACTTTGACAAAGCGCCCATTGCTCTGCGAGCCATATGTGGCGTGGCTTCCCGACATATCGTCAGCATTGATACTGGACAAATAGTCGCTAATTGCGCCGTCGTAATTACTGATACGGTTAAACGCGGCAACGGATAACGCAAATTTTGTGGTGCTGGCAACGATGCCTGTCGCCTTCAATTGCGCCAGCACATCCGCATATTGCGCCGCGTCAGTCAGCACTGCGACATCGCGCCAATTTTTAGCAGCCGAGCGCACCATGGCGGGGCCGCCAATGTCGATGTTTTCGATTGCATCCTCTAGCGTGCAGCCTGCTTTGGCGACCGTTGCTTCAAACGGATAGAGATTAACCACCAAGATGTCGATGGTGTTAATGCCATGTTTGGCAAGGGCTGCCATGTGCTCGGGCACATCGCGGCGTGCCAACAAACCCCCGTGGACATTGGGGTGCAGCGTTTTAACGCGACCATCTAACATTTCAGGAAAGCCCGTCATATCGGCCACTTCGGTAACGGGCAAACCCGCGTCAGCCAGCAATTTGGCCGTGCCGCCCGTTGATAGAAGTTTGATACCAAGATCATGAAGCGATTTGGCGAAATCGACGATGCCTGTTTTGTCGGAGACGGAAAGGAGTGCAGTTTTAGTCATTTTTTAACAAGCCGTGTTCGGCTAATTTTTTGTGTAGTGTGTTGCGGTTGAGACCGAGCCATTGCGCAGCTTTAGATTGATTGTCTGAGGCTTTTTCCATCACCGTTGCCAGCAGAGGACGCTCAAAACAGTTGAGCATCATGCCGTACAAGTTATGGGGCGCGACACCGTCCAAATCTTTGAAATATGCCGCCAAGCTCTCGCTAATGCAGGCTTCTATTTTTTCTTTACTCATGTATCACCATCACCTTACCTCACCATCAAAAAAATCGTTCACGGCTTGCAATTGCTGCTCGCAGGTCTGGAGTTGGTTCATCGCTTGACGAAACGCTTCGCCCCCGACCATGCCCTGCACGTACCAGCCAATATGCTTACGGGCAGTATAAAGCCCTGTTTCCGGGCCATACAGTTCATAATGTTCCAGCAAATGATCGGTCAGCAGGCTTCTGATCTCAAACTGGCTGGGTGCGGCTAAATCTGTGCCATTGGCTAAAAAATGGACAATTTCTCTAAAAATCCACGGCCTGCCCTGTGCCGCACGACCAATCATCACGGCGTCTGCACCAGTGGCAGCCAAAACTTCTTTTGCTTTTTGCGGCGACGTGATATCGCCATTGGCCACCACGGGTACACGCACGGCAGCTTTGACTGCCGCAATGGTGTCGTACTCGGCAAAACCTTTGTAGCCCTGCTCGCGGGTGCGTCCGTGGATGGTCAGCATCTGCACGCCAGCTGACTCAGCCGCCCGTGCAATCGACACGGCGTTTTTGTTATCCACGCTCCAGCCTGTGCGCATCTTGAGCGTTACAGGAACGCTAGCAGGTGAGCAAGCGCTCACAACGGCAGCAACAATCTCCAGCGCCAAACGTTCGTCTTGCATCAGCGCCGAGCCTGCCCATTTGTTGCACACCTTTTTGGCGGGGCAGCCCATGTTAATGTCGATGATTTGTGCACCTCGGTCGATGTTGTAACGCGCGGCATCCGCCATCATTTGCGCATCTGTGCCTGCAATTTGCACGCTAATCGGCGCGACTTCGCCCGTGTGATCGGCGCGGCGCGAGGTCTTCAAACTATTCCACAAATCTTTGCGCGATGTCACCATCTCGGACACCGCATAGCCCGCCCCCAGCCGCTTGCATAGCTTGCGAAAAGGTCGATCCGTTACGCCCGCCATAGGCGCAGCGAAAACGTTGTTGGGGAGGGTGTACTGACCGATTTGCATGGTGCGTTAATTATCCAATGAGCACAACCAGCGCCCCAGCCCCGCCCTGCTCGGGCTTGGCCTGCACGAAGGCAGTCACCGCTTCAAACTGCACCAGCCAGCTTTGCACTTTTGCTTTAAGCACAGGAGCGCCGCCTTTTGAACCAAAACCTTGTCCATGCACGACTCGGATGCAGCGATGCCCTTGCTGCAAGCCATGTTCTATATGGCTTGCAAGAGCACGTCTAGCTGCATCAACAGTCAAATCATGCAGATCGCACGTGCTTTGGATGCGCCAATCGCCGTGCTGCAATCGCTTTGTCACATCAACGCCCACGCCTGCACGGCGGTAGCTGCTGTCATCCAGCAAATGCGTCACGTCGAAGTTGTCGCTGAGTAATTTTTGTGATTTTTGAGACGACTGCCCTAGCTGCTTTTCCAGCGGTGTGACCTTGCCAATGGCTCGCATAAATAGATCGTGGCTAGAGGCCATATCCCGCTTGGCCTGCAGTGCAACCTCGCTGGCGAGCCTTACCTGCTGTGCCTCACGGGCTAGCCGCTCTTTTAGCTCTGTTTGAATATTTTTAAGGTCAGCGAGTTTCATTAACTTATCACATTCAAAACGTATTTGTCTCTAGCATCGACAGTGCTTGGTCTTTGCCAACGATGATGTGATCCAGCACGCGCACATCAATCAAGGCAAGCGTCGCTTTCAAAGTCTGTGTGAGTGCTTTATCGGCCTCAGACGGCTGTACGCTGCCGCTTGGGTGGTTATGCGCCAAAACGACGGCTGCCGCTCCGTGATGCAAAGTGCGCACGACCACTTCGCGCGGATAAACACTGGAGGCAGACAGCGTGCCGCGAAAGAGCTCATCGCAGGCAATCAAGCGCTGCTGACTGTCTAAAAATACGACCGTAAAACTCTCATAGGGCAGGCTGCCAATACGCAAGCGCAGATAGTCTTGCATGGCGCGTATGGACTCAAACGCGGGCTTCTGGGTCAGTTGCTGCGCTAGCGCACGTCTTGCCAGCTCTAGCACCGCGAGCAATTCTGCGCGTTTGGCAGGGCCAATGCCCTTGATTTTTTTGAGTGCTTCGGGCGATGTGTTGAGCAGTCCTGTGATGCCACCGAATTCATCCAGCAGCTCTTGCGCCAACAAGAGCACGTTCTTGCCTTGCATGCCTGTACGCAGCAAAAGCGCCAAAAGTTCGCTATCTGCCAAAGCGCCTGCACCACGGCTTAGCAGTTTTTCGCGTGGACGAGCGTCGAGCGGGAGATCGGTAAGAAGCATGAAGATATCAGTGATGAGGATGAATGCGCGGGATAATTGAGGGATTATGACGATTGACACCATGCTAATTACTGAACACTCCTTTTTGACGCTGCATTACCGCCTCTCGAGCATAAAAGACGTGGACATCATCAACACGTTTAACGACAAGCCCGCTACGCTCACGCTTGGCACGGGGCAGCTCTCGCCTGCGCTGGAGGCACGTCTGCTGGGGCTTGTTGAAGGTTCGCACGAGACGTTTGAAGTGCCTGCCAGTTCAGGCGCTTTTGGTGAGCGCAGTCCTGACATGGTTCAATGGGTCGCTCGCGATTTGCTAAAAAAATTAGGAGATAAAGACGAGTCTTACGCTGTGGGCGATGTGGTTCAGTTCCCCACGCCCGATGGACAAGCGACTTATGCAGGTGCGGTGCAGGCTGCAAACGACGAATCCGTGCAGTTCGACTTCAACCATCCGCTAGCTGGGCAAGCGGTGCGGTTTGAGGTGCAAATTTTGGGCATCTTATGAACGCCGAATTACAGGAAATCATTCTTGCAGAGCCACGCGGGTTTTGCGCTGGCGTGGATCGCGCCATTGAAATTGTGGATCGAGCCTTAGAAAAATTCGGTGCTCCGATTTATGTGCGACACGAAATCGTGCACAACACTTATGTGGTGAACGATCTCAAAAATCGAGGTGCAATCTTCATTGAAGAGCTGAACGACGTGCCTGCGGGTGCGACGCTGGTTTTTTCGGCTCACGGGGTCAGCAAAGCGATTCAGCTAGAGGCTGCCGCGCGGGGCTTTTCCGTATTTGATGCAACCTGCCCGCTAGTGACCAAGGTGCACGTGGAGGTGGCAAAGCTTGCACGCGAGGGTTTTGAGTTCATCATGATTGGCCATAAAGGTCATCCCGAAGTAGAAGGCACGATGGGGCAACTAGATGGTGGCATTCACTTAGTAGAAGATGTGGCGGATGTAGCGAAGGTTGCGCCCGCGCAAACTGCGAAGCTGGCACTCGTGACGCAAACCACGCTTAGTGTTGACGACGCAGCTGAGATTTCAAACGCTGTGCTGGCAAGGTTTCCAAGTGTGCGATTGCCCAAAATGCAGGATATTTGCTATGCGACGCAAAACCGCCAAGATGCGGTGAAGGTGCTCTCACCTCAGGTTGATTTGATGATTGTGGTGGGTAGCCCGACCAGCTCGAACAGCAATCGCCTAGCGGAGTTGGCGCGAAAGCTGGGTGTGAACAGTTACATGGTCGATAGTGCCGAAGAAGTCCAACCAGCGTGGCTTGGTGGCGTGCAACGCGTAGGTGTGACGGCAGGTGCATCGGCACCAGATGTGCTGGTGCAAGCCGTGATTTCGCGAATCAAATCGCTGGGCGCTTTAACCGTGACTCGGGTGCGCAAAATGGATGGTGTAGAGGAGACTGTGAAGTTTCCACTGCCAAAAGGATTGAAGGTAGGGAGTTTGAAAGTGCTTGCTCAAAATTAAAAACGCCGCTATAATTCGAGACACTCGCGGGAGTAGCTCAGTTGGTAGAGCGCAACCTTGCCAAGGTTGAGGTCGAGAGTTCGAGACTCTTTTCCCGCTCCAAATTCCAAAGATCAAGGGAAGTCATCAAAACGGTGTCTTCCCTTTTTCATCTAGTCAATTTGATGGTGCGATAGCAAAGCGGTTATGCCCTGGATTGCAAATCCAGTTAGCCCAGTTCGACTCTGGGTCGCACCTCCAACCCTCTATGATTACGATTCCTAACCTAGAGATCACACTCACCGCCATGCGGGCGCAAGGCGCGGGTGGACAAAACGTGAATAAGGTCTCTAGCGCGATTCATTTGCGTTTTGATATCGCTGCCTCAACACTGCCTGAAGATGTCAAAGAGCGCCTTTGGGTGCTGTCAGACAGCCGCATTACCAAAGATGGCGTGGTCGTTATCAAAGCACAGGCGCATCGAACACAAGAAATGAACAAGATGGATGCACTGCTTCGGCTGCACGAACTAGTTAATAGCGTCGAATTTGCACCGAAAGTACGCCGCAAGACCAAGCCCAGTAAAGCTTCGCAGCGTGAGCGATTGAATGTAAAAAATATGCATGGCGCAAAGAAAACGCTACGCGCAAAAGTGATGCACGAGTAGTGCTTTAGCTTGGCACACCCTTGTTACGCATCCAATCGGCCGTTTGAAAGAAGCTCTCGCCCAGCCGTTTTTGCAGCTCTAGATCCACACCCGTCTCCAGCATAGCTTGATTCATGCACGCAAGCCATTGATCACGCTCTGCAATGCCAATGGAAAACGGCATATGCCGAGCACGCAGCATAGGATGACCAAAGCGCTCCGTGTAGTGTTGTGGCCCACCCATCCAGCCGCATAAAAACCAAAATAGACGCTCGCGACCATTCGATAAATCTGTGCCATGCGCAGCACGTAGCTCTTGGTACACAGGCTCGATATCCATCAAGTCATAAAAACGCTCGACCATGGCTTTGATATTGGCCTCACCGCCGATCCATTCAAAAACGGAATTGAATTTAGGCTTTTCTTGGATTTGCATCAACGACCTCCCCTAGTTTCTACAAAGAAAAAGGACGTTTACTATAGCTAGTAAACGTCCTTTTTGTTGGTTGCGCGAGCAGGATTTGAACCTGCGACCTTTGGGTTATGAGCCCAACGAGCTACCAGGCTGCTCCATCGCGCGTCAGATTTGGTAAGAGGGCTGATTATCCATCAGCACGCTCCAATTGTCAATGTTTATTCTGCCGCGTCTGCTGGTGCAGCATCTGCATTTGGACGATCAACCAACTCAACGTAGGCCATCGGTGCGTTATCGCCTTGGCGGAAACCCATTTTCAAAATACGGGTATAGCCGCCTGGACGTGTTTGATAACGTGGGCCGAGTTCAGCAAACAATTTCACAACGCTATCGCGGTCACGCAAGCGATCAAATGCCAAACGCTTGTTAGCCAATGTGGGTGTTTTAGCCAATGTGATCATCGGTTCAATCACGCGACGCAATTCTTTTGCTTTAGGCAAAGTTGTTTTGATAGCCTCATGCTCGATCAGTGAGTTCATCATGTTTTGCAACATGGCTAAACGGTGTGAGCTGGTGCGGTTAAGTTTACGTAGTCCAAGTCCGTGGCGCATTATTTTTCCTTTAAAAAGTTTTTTATTAAAAGCACAGCCGTATCAGGTACTGCGCAGTTTCGGGTTATTTACTTATCACCCAAACCAGCTGGTGGCCAGTTATCGATTTTCATACCAAGCGTCAAGCCACGTGAGGCCAACACTTCTTTGATTTCGTTCAAGGACTTACGCCCCAAGTTTGGCGTCTTCAAAAGTTCATTTTCAGAACGCATCACCAAGTCGCCAATGTAGAAAATATTTTCGGCTTTAAGACAATTTGCAGAGCGCACAGTCAATTCAAGCTCATCGACTGGACGCAGCAGAACTGGATCGTAATTTTGCGCAACCATGCGAGCTGCCGCACCACCTGCTGGGGCATCAAATGCGCTGAGCTCTGAGCCTTCGAGCTGGGCAAAGACAACCAGCTGTTCCACCAAGATTTTGGCAGAAGCACGCACCGCTTCTTCAGCAGTCAAAATTCCGTTTGTTTCAATCTCTAACACCAACTTATCCAAATCGGTACGCTGCTCTACACGCGCGCTTTCAACTTTGTAGCTCACGCGCTTCACTGGTGAGTACGACGCATCCATCGTAATGCGGCCAATTGACTGCACTGGATCTTCACCGTAACGACGAATGTTTCCTGGAACATAACCGCGACCAGCTTCAACCTTGATTTGCATGTCCAGCTTTCCACCTTGGGAAAAATGAGCGATGACATGATCTGGATTCAGAATTTCAACATCATGCGGCGTCTGGATATCGGCGGCAGTCACAACGCCCATACCTTCTTTACGCAGGCTCAAAGTGACTTCATCACGGTTATGTAATTTGAAAACAACACCCTTCAAATTAAGTAGCAAGCTGACAACATCTTCTTGCACACCATCAATTGATGCATACTCATGCAAGACGCCAGAAATAGTGACTTCGGTTGGCGCAAAACCTTGCATTGAGGAAAGCAACACACGACGGATAGCATTACCCATCGTGTGACCAAAACCACGTTCAAATGGCTCTAATGTGACCTCTGCGCGGTTATGACCCAGCTGCGTGACTTGAATATTTTTTGGCTTGAGCAAGTTGTTTTGCATGGGATTACCTTTGTAAATTGTTCTTTAGGTGCTTATAAAAATAAGCAGTCAAGCTATCGTTAGCCGTAAAAATCGGCCAACCTTTAATTTTAACGTGAGTACAACTCAACAATGAGTGATTCGTTAATGTCAGCACCAAATTCATCGCGATCAGGCGATTTTTTGAACACGCCTTCAACTTTGTCAACGCTCACCTCAACCCAGGCAGGCAAGCCAATTTGAGTGGCAAGCTGCAACGCCTCGGCAATACGCAGTTGTTTCTTTGATTTTTCACGGACAGAAATCAAATCACCGACTTTAACAACGGCTGATGGGATGTTGTTAGATTGACCGTTAATCAAAATCGCTTTGTGCGATACCAATTGACGGGCTTCTGCACGAGTAGAAGCGAAGCCCATGCGGTAAACCACATTGTCTAAGCGTGACTCCAGTAGAGCCAGCAAGTTAGAGCCTGAATTTCCTTTACGGCGATCCGCCTCTTCAAAGTAACGACGGAATTGGCGCTCCAACACGCCATACATACGCTTCACTTTTTGCTTTTCACGCAATTGCAAGCCGAAGTCTGATGTGCGCTGACCTGAAGTGCGACCATGCTGACCTGGTTTAGAGTCAAATTTCGCCTTATCACTGATAGAGCGGCGAGCGCTCTTCAAGAAAAGGTCAGTGCCTTCACGGCGGGAGAGTTTGGCCTTAGGGCCTAAGTAACGTGCCACTTTAATTTCCTTTTTGTGTCATCTGCCATTATTTTCATAATGGGAGCTAGTTTGAATCAAACTAGCGGTGGGCTTGCGGTTGAAAAATAGACGGCGTATTAAATTTAAATACGACGACGCTTTTGTGGACGGCAACCATTGTGCGGAACCGGTGTCACATCTGCGATTTGATTAATACGAATACCCAGTGCAGCCAAAGCACGCACAGATGATTCACGGCCAGGCCCCGGGCCTTTAATTTCAACATCTAAGTTTTTAATGCCTTGCTCTTGGGCAGCACGACCCGCAACTTCAGACGCAACTTGGGCTGCAAATGGCGTTGATTTACGTGAACCTTTAAAGCCTTGACCACCAGAAGATGCCCATGCCAAAGAATTGCCTTGACGATCAGTAATTGTGATGATGGTGTTATTAAACGAGGCGTGAACGTGCGCAATGCCATCTGCAACATTTTTGCGGACTTTTTTACGAACACGTTGCGATGCGGAGTTAGCTGGTGCTTTTGCCATAATTTACTCTTTTCTTATTTCTTGAGTGACTGAGCGGCCTTGCGCGGGCCTTTACGGGTACGTGCATTGGTACGTGTACGCTGACCACGCATTGGCAAACCACGGCGGTGACGGAAACCACGGTAGCAACCAATATCCATCAAACGCTTGATGTTCATCGTTGTTTCACGACGGAGGTCACCCTCGATCGTGAAGAGAGCTATTTGGTCGCGAATTTTTTCTAAATCGCCATCAGTCAAATCTTTTACTTTTTTGGAATACGCAATTTCACAAGCAACGCAAATTTTGCGCGCACGTGTGCGACCAATACCAAAAATAGCGGTTAGCCCAATTTCAGCGTGCTGATGGGGTGGAATATTAATACCAGCGATACGTGCCATATATACCTCTAAAACCTATTAAATTAACCTTGACGTTGCTTATGACGGGGGTCTGTGCAAATAACACGAACCACGCCTTTGCGACGAATGATTTTGCAATTACGGCAAATTTTCTTAACCGATGCGGAAACTTTCATTTCACTCTCTCCTATAAATGCGAGTAGCTTACCTAAGCTACTTCGCTCTAAACACAATACGTGCCCGCGATAAATCGTAGGGCGTTAACTCAACCGTCACTTTATCTCCAGGGAGAATACGGATGTAATGCATCCGCATTTTTCCAGAAATATGCCCCAAGACAATATGACCATTTTCTAATTTAACTCGGAAAGTCGCATTGGGTAAATTCTCCAAAATTTCACCCTGCATTTGAATCACATCATCTTTAGACATCTGGTATTTATTATTTAAATTGTGGTCTTAAAACTGGATTTTTTCAACAACGATTCATATTGCTGGCTCATCAAATAATTCTGCACTTGAGCCATAAAATCCATCGCAACCACCACCACAATCAATAAAGAAGTTCCGCCAAAATTAAATGGGACATTATATTTTAAAATCAAAAATTCGGGAATTAGACACACGATAGTTATATAAATTGCGCCCGATACCGTTAATCTAACTAATATTTTGTCAATAAAGCGTGCTGTTTGATCCCCAGGCCTAATACCCGGTACAAAGCCACCACTCTTTTTTAAATTATCCGCAGTCTCTTTGCTATTAAATACGAGTGCGGTATAGAAGAAGCAAAAGAAAACAATTGCAGCCGCATATAACAATACATAAATAGGCTGCCCTGGACGAAGGGTCGAAGCAATATCTTTTAACCATCGCATCGATTCACCAGCACTAAACCAACCCACAATGGTTGCTGGCAACAAAATGATTGATGAGGCAAAGATTGGCGGTATGACACCTGCCATATTTAGCTTCAAAGGCAAATGAGAAGACTGACCGCCATACACCTTATTACCCTGTTGTCGCCTAGCATAGTTAACTAAAATTTTCCGTTGCCCACGCTCGATAAATACAACTAAATATGTTAGGCCAACCACTAGAGCGGAAATTAATAACGCCACCAGTATGCTCATAGCACCTGTTCGAACCAACTCAAGCAAACCTGCGACAGCCGAAGGGAAACCTGCAGCAATACCCGAAAAAATAATAATTGAAATACCATTACCTAGGCCGCGCTCAGTAATTTGTTCGCCCAGCCACATTAAAAACATGGTGCCCGCAGTCAAACTAACTATCGCCGACATACGAAACCCAAAGCCAGGATCAAGCACAAGTCCAGCCTGACTTTCAAGTGCCAAAGCAATGCCTAACGATTGGAAAAGAGCCAATCCTAATGTTGCATATCGCGTATATTGAGTAATTTTTCTACGACCCGACTCACCTTCTTTTTGTAACTGCTGGAAATGCGGCACAACATATTGAAATAACTGAATAACAATCGAAGAAGAAATATAGGGCATGATACCCAAAGCGAATACTGAGAAACGCGATAATGCGCCACCAGAGAACATATTAAATAAGCTTAATATGCCGCCTTGCTGATCTTTAAATAATTTTTGCAATGCAACTGGATCAATCCCAGGAACAGGGATATGAGAGCCCAGACGATAAACAAGTAGCGCCAGCAACAAAAAGATGAGCCTACTTTTCAGGTCACCAAATTTGTTAGTTTTTGCTAGTGCTGCTGTTGCCACGAATGAGTCTCTTCTATAGATTACGCAAACGTACCGCCGACTGCTTCAATAGCAGTCTTAGCACCCAGTGTTGCACCAATACCCGTCAACTTAACAGCCTTGGTCAAAGAACCTGTTTTCACTACCTTCACAACACGAATCAATTCACCGACCAAACCAGCTTGCTTCAATGTCAACATGTCAACCTCTGGCGCACCCAACATCTCTAACGTTGTTAATGTAATTTCAGCATTAAAACGCAGCGTAGTAGATTTAAACCCGCGCTTTGGCAAGCGGCGATGCATTGGCATTTGGCCGCCTTCAAAGCCAACTTTGTGAAAGCCACCAGAGCGTGACTTCTGGCCTTTATGACCACGGCCTGCAGTTTTACCTAGGCCAGAACCGATGCCACGACCGACACGGCGCTTCGCGTGCTTGGCGCCCGCGGCTGGAGAAATGCTATTGAGTTCCATGTGTATCACCTAAAGCTGTAAGTTAAATTACTTTAACCAAGTAACTAATCTTGTTGATCATGCCGCGCACGGCTGGCGTATCTTGCAATTCGCTAGTGCTACGGATTTTGCGTAAACCCAAGCCACGAACGGTTGCACGATGAGATTCTTTGCAGCCAATAGGGCTACGAACCAATTGAATTTTTACGGAGGTAGTTGCTGTCATGATGGACTACTTTCAAACAAAAATGTCTTCAACAGACTTGCCGCGCTTCGCTGCGACTTCAGATGGCGTCGTCGAACGCTTGAGCGCATCTAACGTCGCACGAACCATGTTGTATGGGTTTGTTGAACCATGGCTTTTTGCAACGATATCTGTGATCCCCATCACTTCGAAAACCGCACGCATTGGTCCACCAGCAATAATGCCAGTTCCTTTTGGAGCCGCTGCCAACATCACATTAGCTGCGCCGTGTTGACCCATCACCGTATGGTGAATCGTGCCATTTTTGAGCGACACCTTGATCAAATTACGACGCGCTTGTTCCATAGCTTTTTGCACAGCAACTGGCACTTCTTTTGTTTTGCCTTTGCCCATGCCGACACGACCATCGCCGTCGCCAACCACGACCAATGCCGCGAAGCCCAAAATACGACCACCCTTCACCACTTTAGTCACGCGGTTAATCGCGATCATCTTTTCGCGCATGCCATCATCGCGAGCTGGATCTGCTGGTTTTGCTTGAATTTTTGCCATTTTGATAATTCCTTGTATGCAGTCAGCTGCTTAGAACTGGAGACCAGCAGCACGTGCCGCTTCGGCCAAAGCCTTCACGCGACCGTGATATGCAAAACCTGCGCGGTCGAAAGCCACACGCTCAACGCCAGCCGCTTTCGCCTTTTCTGCAATACGCGTTCCAATAGCTGTTGCCGCGGCAGTAGTAGCACCCTTGCCTGAGCCGCCAAGAGAAGTACGAACAGATGCCTCCACAGTAGAGGCCGAAGCCAACACAGTCGTGCCATCTACTGACACCAAGGTTGCGTAAATATGCGTATTGGTACGGTTTACCGACAAACGAGCAACTTCTTGTTTCGAGATACGAATACGGGTCTGACGTGCACGGCGCAAACGCTGTTCTTTTTTGGTCAACATCATAGCTATCCTTATTTCTTCTTAGTCTCTTTGATCGTGATGCGCTCATCGACGTAACGAATACCCTTACCCTTATAAGGTTCAGGAGGACGTACCGCACGAATTTCAGCAGCAATCTGACCAACGCGTTGACGATCAGCACCAGAAATCAAAATTTCAGTCGGCGTTGGCGTTGCGACTTTGATGCCAGCAGGCATATCAAAATTAACAGGATGAGAATAACCAACGGTTAAGTTGAGCTTATTGCCAGTCGCTTGAGCTTTGTAACCCACGCCAACCAAGCTTAGCTTTTTCTCAAAACCTTTGCTCACACCGACGACCATGTTATTCACCAACTGGCGCAAGGTGCCGCTCATCGCATTTGCTTCGCGAGAATCATTCACGGGCGAAAAACTAATTTTGCCTGCATCATTTTGAATAGTAACTGACGCATGCTGCGCCATACTCAATGTACCACCAGCGCCCTTGATGCTGATGATGTTTTCTTTGATACCAAACTCTACACCTGCAGGAATGGTTACGGGCATTTTGCCGACACGGGACATTTTATTCTGCCTCTCTTTAAGCGACGTAGCAAAGAACTTCGCCACCCACGCCGTTAGCGCGAGCCTTGCGATCGGTCATGACACCTTTAGGCGTGGTGACAATCGCCACACCCAAACCATTCATCACCTGCGGAATTGCATCAGAGCCCTTGTAGACACGTAAACCAGGACGGCTAACACGCTCAATACGCTCAATCACAGGACGGCCTGCGTAGTATTTCAAAGCAATCTCAAGTTCGGACTTGCCACCTTCAGTTTTAACTTTGAAACCATCAATATAACCTTCGTCAGCCAACACTTGTGTAATGGCAATCTTCACTTTAGAAGAAGGCACCGTCACCACAGGCTTCGCAACCGCTTGCGCATTACGAATACGTGTCAACAAATCGGCAATAGGATCACTCATGCTCATTATTTGTTCTCCTAATTACCAGCTGGCTTTGGTGATGCCAGGAATTTCCCCGACAAAAGCCATTTCACGAATCTTGGCGCGAGCCAAGCCGAATTGACGGAAAGTACCACGCGGGCGACCAGTCAATTCGCAGCGATTACGCTGACGAGTTGGATTGGCATTACGCGGCATTTTTTGCAAAGCCAAACGTGCAGCAGCACGCTCGTCTTCGGTTTTCTTTGCGTCTTTAGATATTGCTTTGTACTCAGCATACTTGGCAGCAAATTTTGCAACCAAAGTATCACGCTTGAGTTCACGCTGAATTAATGCTTGTTTAGCCACATTGCACCTCAGTTTTTAAACGGGAAGCGGAAACCAGTCAAAAGCGCCTTGCACTCTTCATCCGTTTTCGCTGTTGTGGTGATACTGATATTGAGACCACGCAAAGCATCCACCTTGTCGTATTCAATTTCAGGGAAAATGATCTGCTCTTTCACACCGATGTTGTAGTTGCCACGACCATCGAATGCGCGACCAGAAATGCCACGGAAGTCACGAACGCGCGGCAGAGCGATCGTTACAAAACGATCCAAAAACTCGTACATTTGAACGCCACGCAACGTCACCATGCAGCCAATCGGCAGATCTTGACGAATCTTGAAACCTGCAATCGCTTTTTTAGCTTTGGTAACCACAGGCTTTTGACCTGCAATCTTTGTCAAATCAGCAACTGCGTTGTCGAGGATTTTTTTGTCCGCAACCGCTTCACCCACACCCATATTCAAGGTAATTTTGGTTAAGCGAGGGACTTGCATTGGAGTCGTGTAACCAAACTTGGCGGCCAACTCAGGCGCCAACTTCTCACGATAAATTTGTTGTAAACGTGCCATTTAATTTAACCTCACGCAGACTTTTTAGCAGGAACGACCGATTTGATCTCTTCTCCGCTAGATTTGTAAACACGAACACGCGTACCGTCAGCCAAAGTCTTAATGCCCACGCGATCAGCCTTACCGCTTGCGGTATTGAAGATGGCAACATTGGACTGATGGATGGGCATTGTTTTATCGACAATGCCACCGGTCACATTTTTCATTGGATTTGGCTTCGTGTGCTTTTTAGCAACATTCACACCATCAATAACCAGATGACTGTCATCAGCGCGAGAGATAACCACGCCGCGCTTAGCCTTATCTTTTCCTGCAATGACGATAACCTCGTCACCCGTTTTAATCTTATTCATATCTATGCAGCCTTTTACAAAACTTCAGGCGCCAAAGACACGATCTTCATGAACTTCTCAGTACGCAATTCACGCGTGACTGGTCCGAAAATGCGAGTGCCAATAGGCTCTAATTTTGCGTTCAAGAGAACGGCAGCATTGCTGTCGAACTTGACCAAAGAGCCATCCGCACGGCGGATACCTTTAGCAGTACGAACAACCACAGCACTGTAGATCTCGCCTTTTTTGACGCGACCACGCGGCGCAGCTTCTTTAATGCTGACCTTGATGACATCGCCTACGCTAGCGTAGCGACGCTTGGAGCCGCCGAGCACCTTAATGCAAAGCACAGATTTAGCACCTGTGTTATCGGCAACCTCTAATCGAGATTCTGTTTGGATCATGTTATCTATTTTTCCAACTTGTACTGGACACCCAGTTAGTCTTGGTCCCGTCGTTGAAGCTATCTATTAAGACAACCCCTCCGCTTGAGCTGATTTCGCAGTCATTGAAACTCTTTAACCGCGAAGCCTTCGATTATAGCGCGTCTTTTATTGCCCCGTCAACTAATTTTGCAAAATATTTTTAGATTCTTGCAAGCTATCCAAATCCAACACGGCGCTGGATGCAATGTCAGCATTAATTCGCTTCACCATCCCCGACAAAACTTTACCAGGTCCACACTCGACAATCACTTGAACGCCGCTGGCGCGCATCGCCTGCACAGACTCCACCCAGCGCACAGCGCCAAAAGCTTGGCGATAAAGCGCATCTTTAATGCGCGCTGGATCAGACTCAATCGCCACATCAACGTTATTAAGCAGCGGTATCTGCGGCGCAAGCAGGTTGATATCCACCAATTTTTTAAAGAGTCTCTCAGCCGCAGGGCGCATCAAGCTTGAGTGGAACGGCGCAGATACGGGGAGCAGCAATGCGCGCTTGGCTCCAGCAGCCTTCAATGCCTCGCAGGCCTTATCCACAGCGGCTTTGCTACCCGAAATCACTGTTTGCATAGGGTCATTAAAGTTCGCCGCCTCCACCGTTTCCGTACTCTCAGCGCCAAAGCTTGCGGTGACTAGGGCGCAAAGCTCATTCACGCGGCCTACTGCCATCCCCAAGATAGCCGCCATCGCTCCCACCCCCACGGGCACGGCCTCTTGCATTGCAGCAGCTCGCAAACGCACTAACGGCGCTGCTTGCGTCAAGGTGAGCGACCCTGCTGCCACCAGCGCCGAGTATTCACCCAATGAGTGCCCCGCCACCATTGCAGGCACAGCACCGCCTTCATGCAACCACGCGCGATAGGCCGCAACACCTGCCACCAACATCACAGGCTGCGTATTCGTGGTAAGTGCCAACTCCTCCTTGGATCCCTCTCGAATCAACTTACCTACATCTTGCGACAGCGCATCGGATGCCTCACTCAGCACCGCAACAACCGCAGGATGATCACCCCACGCATCCAGCATGCCAACTGACTGCGAACCTTGGCCTGGAAATACAAAAGCAAAATTTTTCATCATTACATTCTTTTCAATTTTTAGTATTGAACAAGCACGGCTCCCCACGTAAAACCGCCACCCACACCCTCTAACATGAGGGTATCGCCGCGTTTCACCTTACCGCTTCGCACAGCATGATCGAGCGCCAAGGGAATCGACGCTGCGGACGTGTTGCCATGTTGGTCAACCGTCACGATGAGTTTCTCCATTGGCATTTTCAATTTTTTAGCCGTGCTTTGCATAATCCGAATATTGGCTTGATGCGGAATTAACCAATCAATGTCCGCATCCGTTTTACCCGCCTTGGCTAGCGCGGCTCTAGCCGCTGACTCCAGCACGCCCACAGCCAACTTAAACACCGCAGGGCCATCCATTTTGAGCGTAGGATCACCCAAGATCAAACCACCTGAGACAGTACCGGGAACACACAAAATATCTTTATGCCGACCATCGGCATGCAGGTCGCTAGCCAAGATGCCTGGCGTATCGGACGCCTCCAAAATCACCGCGCCTGCACCATCACCAAAGAGCACACAAGTTGTGCGATCTTTAAAGTCAAGAATGCGCGAAAACACTTCTGCACCCACCACCAAAGCGCGCTTGGCGGTGCCCGTTTTAATCAATGAGTCGGCTACGGTGAGCGCGTACACAAAGCCACTACAAACAGCCTGCACATCAAACGCAGGACAACCATTGGTGATGCCCAGTTTGTTTTGCAAAATTGTCGCAGCCGAGGGGAACACCATATCCGGCGTTGATGTAGCAACAATAATTAAATCAATATCAGCAGGCTGCAAAGCCACACTGGATAAGGCTTGCAGAGCAGCCTCATAGGCAAGATCGCTACTCGTAACATCAGGCGCTGCAAAATGCCTTGCACGAATGCCTGTGCGCTCCACAATCCACTCATCAGAGGTTTCTACGCCTTGCGTGGCCAGCTCGGCGGCCAAGTCTGCGTTGGTCAATCGTCGCGGCGGCAGATAGCTACCCGTGGACACAATACGCGAATACTTCATTACTAACTTCCCATTCAAATATGTTTATGTTTGTTGAATTTTGGCGATATTCGCCCGCACATTCTCAAGCAAACCTTTGCGCGCCGCATCATACGCACGCTCTAGCGCAAAGCCATAGCCAGCTTGATCTGCCGAGCCATGACTCTTAAAAACAAGCCCTCGTAAGCCCAGCAATGCAGCACCGTTATAACGACGATGATCAACGCGATTTTTAAATGCTTTCAACACAGGATAAGCGAACACGGCGGCTATTTTTGTGAGCAGATTTTTTGAAAACCCTTGTTTTAAAAAATCCCCCACCATCGTGGCCAAGCCTTCGCTGGTTTTGAGTGCTACGTTGCCCACAAAACCATCGCAGACCACGATATCGGTCGTACCCTTAAAAATATCATTGCCTTCGACATTCCCAAAGAAATAAATGTCACCGCGCTCATGTGCCGTGCGAAGCAATTCACCCGCCGCTTTGATCGTCTCGTTACCTTTGATGACTTCTTCGCCAATATTCAGCAAGCCCACGCTAGGCTTGGTTTTTTCTTTAAGAACGGTATCCAGCGCTGTGCCCAAGAATGCGAATTGCAATAAGTGCTCAGGCGCACTATCTACGTTGGCACCCAAGTCCAGCATGGTGGTGCTCCCACCTAATTGATTGGGCAATTGCGCCGCAATCGCTGGGCGCTCAATGCCATCCAGCGTTTTTAAAACATAACGTGAAATCGCCATGAGTGCACCGGTGTTACCAGCAGACACTGCCGCTTGCGCTGCACCAGATTTGACTTGCTCCACCGCAACGCGCATCGACGAGTCGCGTTTTTTGCGCATCGCCGTCTCCAACGAATCGTCCATGGTGATGACATCATGGGCAATGACCTTAGTGGCGCGCGCATGCTCGAAGCCATGCAGGGCAACCGTAGTTCCAACCAGTATCAAATGCGCCTGCGGATGTGCTTGCAAAAATGCACGGCAAGCAGGCAAAGTCATGCTAGGGCCTATATCGCCCCCCATAACATCAACGCTAATCGTCGTAATAACCATAAAAGTATGGAAAGTTAAAAAGCAGAAAACCCAGCCAGAGCATGTCTGAAACTGGGTTTTACAAAGCTCAAAATGAGATTAAGCGTCGTTTTTGGTTTTCACTACTTTACGACCACGATAAAAGCCAGTTGGGCTGATGTGGTGGCGTAAGTGAACTTCACCTGTTGTCGGCTCAATACCAGTGCCTGGAGTATCTAAAGCATTATGCGCACGGTGCATTCCGCGCTTGGAAGGAGATTTTTTATTTTGTTGAACAGCCATGATGAACTCTAAAAATGAGAAGGATACGTCGATCGTAAGGCTATCTATTATAGCCTACTCTAATTACTCGTGCGCTAATTTGTTACGCGCTGTATCAATACCCAGCTGCTTCAGCTTGCGATACAAATGCGTGCGTTCAAGTCCGGTTTTTTCTGCCACGCGCGCTACCGACCCGTGCTCAACCTCTAAGTGATAGGTGAAATAAGCGACATCAAACTGCTCTTTCGCTTCACGCAAGGGCTGATCGAGTCGCAGCATGAAATCGGCACTGCGAGGCAATGATGCCCCTCCTACCATAGGAGTAATTAACTGGCCTTCAGGTGCCAACGATGGCACTTGCGTCGATAAACTAACAACAGCTTTAGTGATACTGCTGACTAACTGAACACTATCAGAAATCAAACTTTTGTTAATCGATTTTTTTAACCCCGCATCTACAGCTTGCATCAATTTTTGCAATGTAATCGGTTTTTCTAAGAACGACAAAGCTCCTAGCTTGGTGGCAGCGACAGCCGTTTCAATAGTAGCGTGACCGCTCATCATGACCACAGGCATCGTGAGCTGCCCAGAGCCCGACCACTCTTTAAGTAAGCTGACACCATCTGTGTCAGGCATCCAGATATCAAGCAAAACGAGATCTGGACAAGCCCTCGTCCGTGCGACTCTGGCCTGTTCAGCGTTTTCGGCCAACTCTACTTGATGCCCCTCATCATCCAAAATTTCGAACAGCAAATCACGTATGCCGTGCTCGTCATCTACTACCAATATATGCGCCATAGTTTTTGATTGGCTAAACGCCAACCCTCCTCATAGTCAACGGAAATGATAAACGCACTCGAGCCCCTCCGCCCTCGCTCTCGTTCTTATTGGACAGCACAATCTCCCCATGATGCTCCTGCACAATCTTTCGTACGACCGCAAGGCCAAGCCCCGTACCTTTGGGCTTGGTTGTGTTGTAAGGCTCAAATGCTCGCGCTAATATCTGGTTTGCAAATCCAGCACCGTTATCTTCAACATCACAGTGCACCGTTTGTAGAACCTCATCTAGACTAAGCTTAATCGTCACTCTTTCAACGCCATGATTGAACGCGGCATTAGAGCGCGCTGCATCCAATGCATTTTGGAGTAAATTGTGGATGACTTGGCGTAGTTGCTCGGCATCCCCTTGAATCAAAGGGATAGACGGATCGCCCAGCACTTGCACGCTACCTTGCTGCACCTCATGTTCATATAGGGAAAGCGTATCTTGAATGACTATGCGCAAGGATATCTGTTGTAAACGCGCAGTAGGCAGTCTTGCGTAATCACGGAATTCATTCACTAAACGCTTCATGGCTTCAACCTGCTCCACAATCGTCTTCACGGATTTTTCTAACAGCGCCAGATCAGCGCCTTGCAATTTATCGCCAAGCTTCATGGCAAGACGCTCAGCCGATAGCTGAATCGGCGTCAATGGATTCTTAATTTCATGCGCAACACGCTGTGCAACTTCGTTCCAAGCCTTAATCCGTTCACTTTTTTGCTCAGCAATGCGTGCATCGGATAGCTGCTGTGTCATGCTGGCAAACGAACGCGTAAGACCTGCCAATTCGTTATCGTCAGGCAAAACCAGTTGCGGACTGAGATCGCCCGCGCTAACACGCTCAACGCCACGAGCCAATACCAGTAAGGGTTTAACAAGTTGATTACCCAAACTGACGGCCAAGATAAAGGCACCCAGTACAGCCAAAAACAAACTCAGCGTCAGTGTACCAATATACATTTTTTGGAGTCCATCGCGCTCCAAAGCACGCTCTTGATATTCGGTATAAGCGCTTTGCACGGCAAGTGCATTGGCCACCAACGTAGTGGGCAGCTTCTCGCTGACCACCAAATACATAGGCTCAGCCAACAACCCTACGCCCGGAGTACTAACAGGGGTAATCACTCGCAAACGCGCCACCTTAGCGTCACTTTCAAGCCCATCAAACACGCTGATACTACGCTGCGTTTTGAGGCTCCTCATCTGCTGTATCGTTGGTTTTTCTGGTGCTAATTGAAAACGCGATTCACCGCTGCTGGCCAACAGTGCTCCTGCATGGCTCCATATTTGCGCATCGTCCGCGCCGATTTGCTCACGCATGCGATCAAGCTTGACACCCATAACCGTGTTCGTGTCAAGTTCTAGGCTTTGCGCTCCCAACCGTGTTTTATTAGATAAATCAGTCGACAGCCTATCTAACGTCGAACGACCCAGTCCAAGCCCAGCTTCCAAAGCGCCCTCTACCCGTACATCAAACCAAGATGAAATAGAGCGCGAGACAAATTGATAAGAAACACTATAAATAAGCATGCCAGGCAACACACCCACCAACGCAAAAATAGCCGCTAATTTAATCAACAATTTGCTACCAAAACGCCCTTCTCGCAAGCGTTGGCGCAGGCGCCAAGCCATCGCGGCAATCGCTGAAAGTAAGACCACCGCCACGGCGCCATTGAACAGCAGCAGATAGCCAATATTTTGATCGCTCAAACTATGGTGGTCAACTGCACGCACCAATAAATAAATCAGCACCGTAGCCGCTAGCAGCGCCAGCCCAACCCCAGTGCGGAAGATACGCCTCGTGGTCGCGGCATGACGCAACAAATCGTTCATGGTGCACTCGCGTCAGTTAATTGGAAACGCTGGCGAGCGCTCGCGTTAATAGACCAATCGCCTTGCCCAAGTAAGCCAATTTGCAGTGGCTTTGGTAGCTGAGAAATATCAAGCCTATAGCGCAGTTGCATAGAGTAAGCGCCCTCGCCAAGCTCGCTACTAGGCGTGACACGCCAGTTATAAATGCGCTGCGCAACACCTAAGGCTTCGGGCAGTGTTTCATACGTTTGCGGCAATTGAACCCCAAGACCTGTGACTACGCCGCTCTCTGTCCAAGGTAAAACACGCCAACGCCGCGTCAAAGCTTGATATGAAATACGTGTTTGACGACTTACCGTGACCACTGTTTTGTCTAGCCAGTACCAACGCTCCCTTGCCACTTCCAGCTCACTCACAAAGGTAAGCGAGACGCCTTTGTACATCGCCTCTTCAATAGAGTTGGGCAGCTCAAACTTAATGTCCGCCGATATCATCAAATCTTGATTGAGCCGCACTGCCTTAAAGTTTTGGATTTCCGCACTACTCGTTTGTGCAAACGCCGACCCAGCAAGCAAGCCGTAGAGCCATGCTGCGCATAGCACGAGCCAAAGTCGATACACTGAGCCGCCAAGCCTAAGCGGGTGTTTTTTCAAAAAGTGCATCGTAAAAACCATCGTGCTGGGAAGAGGGAAGCCATAGACCGTGCGAGTCTAACGCTTTTGCATTGCTCTGGACTTGCAAAAATCGCTGCTTGACCACCGCACCCTCAGCCTCAAACACAGAACAGGTCGCGTAGAGTAACCGTCCATGCAGACGCAAGGCAGCCCAGAGTGATTGCAACATGAGGAGTTGAAGTTGCCCCATGGCGTCAGCATCCGACTCACGCCGAAGCCAACGCACATCAGGATGACGACGCACAATGCCCGACGCTGTGCAAGGCGCGTCCAATAAAACGGCATCAAATGGAACACCATCCCACCAATTAGCAACATTCACTGCATCAACAATTTTGACCGTCGCACGCTGCTTCAATCGACTCAAATTTTCATGGATGCGCTTCGCACGCTTGGCATCTACTTCAAGTGCAATCACCTCAAAGTGTTTACCCCAATCCTCACCTGATAGCACGGGCATCCCCGCATGAGCGAAGGCTTGCAAGAGCCGCTCAATCAAATGTGTGGTTTTCCCGCCTGGCGCAGCACAAGCATCTAGCACACGGATCTTGTGCCCTTGCTTTGCACGTGCAACTAACGCGAGCAAGAACTCGTCACTCAACAATTGATTCGCCGCGCCCTGCGCCGCCACATCTTGTACCGAGAACCAACCCTCAGCGTAATGTGGCAGGCTAGGCACAGGTGGCGCATCTTGTAAAACGAGCCCGCAGCCCTTATCCAGCTTGGTCTGCGCGAGTGTCGATTCCGCACCTTGCAATGCCACAGCTTGCTCCGCAAGCAATTCAGTGAAAGCGACTAAGGTTGTCTTCGCCAAATTCACACGCAAGCTCAAAGATGGCTTCATTTGATTGGCAGCCAAAATCGCTTGCCATTTATGCGGTTGCTCACGCCTTAGTTGATCAATCCACCACTGCGGATGGTTGTACTGTGCTTCTTCGTTTTGCAGCACTTGCTGCATCAAGGCTTCGCGTTCACGCAAAAATCGACGTAGCGTAGCGTTAATGAAGCTACTACTCGTACGTGTTTTAGAGTGTGCCTTCGCCGCATCGACCGCTTGATTCACAAGCGTGAAGTCCGTATAGCTCGCACCCGAGTCAGGCTCGCTCACCAGCAACGCAAGCGCCGTACACAAAAGCGCATCAACAGGCGGCATAGGCTCACGTGGCGCAAGTAATTCGCGTAATGCACGCGCCATGCCCCAATTGCGCAGCACGGCAAAACTTAGCGCCTGCACACCGGCACGCAAATCGGGCTTGACGACCGAGCCGTCCTGCAGAACATCACTCAGAGAGCGACCCGCCATGACAAAAGCCACGGCTTTCGCCGTGGCTCCTAGTTGCAAAGACAAAGCTAGCACTGCGCCGCTCTACAACGCAAGTTACGCAACAACTCCATCCTCGGCCGCAGCGCCTGCTGTACCTTCGGCTTCTTCGGCTTGCGCTTCCTCTTCCGCAATACGGCGGCGCTCTACGTCGTCCATTTGATCTTTTGCAGCGCGAGCTTGGTGGTAAGCCAAACCTGTACCTGCTGGAATCAAACGACCCACGATCACGTTTTCCTTGAGGCCACGCAGTTCATCACGCTTGCCCATGATGGCAGCTTCGGTCAGCACGCGTGTCGTCTCTTGGAACGATGCTGCGCTGATGAAGCTGTCGGTGGACAGAGATGCTTTGGTAATACCTAAGAGCACATTGGTGTATGTCGCTGGCAACTTGCCTTCGGCACGTAGCGCGTCATTGGTGTTCAGGATTTCTGAACGCTCGACTTGTTCGCCTGCAATGTAGCGTGAGTCACCAGAGTTCTCAATGACCACGCGGCGCAACATCTGGCGAACAATCACTTCAATGTGCTTGTCGTTGATCTTCACGCCTTGCAGGCGATAAACGTCTTGCACTTCGTCCACAATGTAGCGTGCCAACTCTTCCGAACCCAGCAGACGCAGAATGTCTTGTGGATCCGCTGGGCCATCAATAATGCTCTCGCCCTTGTTAACGACTTGACCTTCATGCACCACCAAGTTTTTCTCTTTAGGCACAAGCTCTTCCCACACTTTGCCATCTGGATCTGTAATTTGGAGACGCACTTTACCTTTGGTTTCCTTACCAAAAGAAATCGTGCCCGTCATCTCAGCCAGCATACCTTTGTCTTTTGGCGCACGCGCTTCGAAGAGTTCAGCCACGCGCGGTAAACCACCCGTAATATCGCGCGTCTTTTGACCTTCCATGGGGATACGTGCCAGCACTTCACCCGGATTGATGTCTTGACCATCACGCACTTGAACGAGACCGCCCACTGGCAAGCCAATCGTTACAGCGTGCTCAGTACCTGGGATTTTGATTTCCTTGCCAGACGCATCCAAAAGTTTGACCTGTGGACGAATCACTTTGGCAGCACCGCGACGCTTAGGATCGATCACGACTAGCGTTGACAGACCCGTCACATCATCAACCTGCTTGGCAACTGTCACGCCCTCTTCGATATTTTCAAATTGAACCTTACCTGCAAACTCCGAAATAATCGGACGTGTGAGTGGATCCCAGTTCGCCAATACAGTACCAGCTTTAATCGCCTGATCTGGTTTGATCGCAAGCACTGCGCCATACGGCACTTTATGACGCTCACGCTCACGACCATGCTCATCGTTAATGATAATTTCGCCTGAACGCGCAATCACAACCAACTCTTTTTTACCATTAGTCACGTAACGCATCGTGGCATTGAAACCAATCATGCCACTAGATTTAGCTTCTACGTTAGAGATCACGGCTGCACGAGAAGCCGCACCACCAATGTGGAACGTACGCATGGTCAACTGCGTGCCTGGCTCGCCAATCGACTGCGCTGCAATCACACCGACGGCTTCGCCAGCGTTAATCAGACCACCGCGTCCAAGATCGCGTCCGTAGCACTTGGCACAAATACCAAAACGTGTTTCGCATGTCAGTGCTGTGCGCACTTTAATTTCGTCAACACCAGCGGCTTCCAGCATTTCGATGTTGTCTTCATCCAACAAGACACCCGACTCCATGAGCACAGCACGTGTTTCAGGATGCAGCACTTCTTCAGCAGTCGAGCGTCCAAGCACGCGGTCTCTTAGTGCTTCCATCGTCTCTCCACCCTCAACAATTGAGCGCATGGTCGAGCCGAGGTAAGTGCCGCAATCTTGCTCACGGACCACCAAATCTTGCGTCACGTCCACCAAACGACGAGTTAAATAACCTGAGTTAGCTGTTTTGAGCGCCGTATCAGCCAAGCCTTTACGCGCACCGTGCGTGGAGATGAAATACTCCAGCACATTCAAACCATCACGGAAGTTCGCTTTAATCGGCGTCTCAATGATCGAGCCATCAGGCTTGGCCATCAAGCCGCGCATACCCGCCACCTGACGAATCTGCGCTGCAGATCCGCGAGCACCCGAGTCCGCCATCATATAGATGGAATTAAATGACTCTTGGTTCACGGTCTTACCGTGGCGATCGACAACTTTTTCTGTTGCCAACTGCGCCATCATGACCTTAGACACTTCGTCGCCTGCCTTGCCCCAGATGTCCACAACCTTGTTGTAGCGCTCACCAACGGTGACGAGACCTGATGCGTATTGCTGTGCAATTTCTTTCACTTCCGTCTCGGCGCGAGCAATGATGCCCTCTTTCTCTTTTGGCACAAGCATGTCGTCGATCGAAATCGAAATGCCAGCTTTGGTAGCCAAACGGAAACCTGCTTGCAACAGTTGATCAGCAAACACCACAGTAGCTTTGAGTCCGCACTTGCGGAACGACATCTTGATGAGTTTAGAAATTTCTTTCTTCGTCAAAGCTTTGTTGATGTTCTCAAACGCCAAACCTTTAGGCAAAATTTCAGACAACAAGGCACGACCGACTGTGGTTGCCCAAATTTTGGTTGATGGCGTGAACTCACCTGTCTCTTTGTCGAGCACATGCTCAGTTAATCGGACATTGACTTTGGCGGTGATTTCAGTCACGCCAGCGTCCATAGCGCGCTCAACTTCGGCGATGTCCGCAAAAATCAAACCCTCGCCTTTGGCGTTGGTACGTTCACGCGTTGCGTAGTAAAGCCCCAGCACCACGTCTTGTGATGGCACGATAGATGGTTCACCTGAAGCGGGGAACAAAATGTTGTTCGATGCCAACATGAGCGTACGCGCTTCCATTTGCGCCTCAACCGACAACGGCACGTGAACCGCCATTTGGTCACCGTCAAAGTCAGCATTAAATGCCGAGCAAACAAGTGGGTGGAGTTGAATTGCCTTGCCTTCAATCAAGATAGGCTCGAACGCTTGGATGCCTAAGCGGTGTAGAGTTGGTGCGCGGTTCAGCATCACTGGATGCTCGCGAATCACTTCCTCTAACAAATCCCAAACAATCGGTGAGCCCGATTCGACTTCTTTCTTCGCCGCTTTGATGGTGGTTGCAATGCCAAGCGCCTCAAGGCGAGAGAAGATGAAGGGCTTGAAGAGTTCAAGCGCCATCAGTTTTGGCAAACCGCACTGATGCAGCTTGAGCGTTGGACCGACCGTAATCACAGAACGACCCGAATAATCCACACGCTTACCCAGCAAGTTCTGACGGAAGCGTCCGCCCTTGCCTTTAATCATGTCAGCCAGTGACTTGAGCGTGCGCTTGTTAGCGCCCGTCATGGCTTTACCGCGGCGACCATTGTCTAAGAGCGAGTCAACCGCCTCTTGCAACATGCGTTTCTCATTGCGAGCAATGATCTCTGGTGCTTTGAGCTCTAACAGGCGACCCAAGCGACCATTACGGTTAATCACGCGGCGATAGAGGTCATTCAAATCCGACGTTGCAAAACGTCCACCATCTAGCGGCACGAGTGGGCGCAAATCAGGTGGCAACACAGGCAGCACTTCCAGAATCATCCATTCAGGCTTAATGCCTGATTTTTTGAACGCTTCAAGAATTTTTAAGCGCTTCGAGTTCTTTTTAACTTTGGTCTCAGAGCCCGTCAAATCACCACGCAAGCGCTCGATTTCGCCTTCGATGTCAATGCTGGCGAGCAACTCTTTAATGCCTTCCGCACCCATTTTTGCCACAAACTCATCACCGTATTCTTGCTCTTTGGCATCAAACTCGTCTTCGGACATGATGCCGTATTTTTTGAGCGGCGTCATGCCAGGATCAGTCACCACGTATGCTTCAAAATAAAGCACACGTTCAATATCACGCAGTGTCATATCCAGCACCATGCCTAAGCGGCTTGGCAAGGATTTGAGGAACCAGATATGGGCGCAAGGTGCAGCCAAATCGATGTGTCCCATGCGCTCGCGACGCACTTTGGTTTGAGTGACTTCAACGCCGCACTTCTCGCAGATCACACCGCGATGCTTGAGACGCTTGTATTTGCCGCACAAGCATTCGTAGTCCTTGATAGGTCCAAAAATCTTGGCGCAAAACAGGCCATCACGCTCAGGCTTGAATGTGCGGTAGTTGATGGTTTCTGGCTTTTTAACTTCGCCAAAAGACCATGAGCGAATTTTCTCAGGAGATGCCATCGCAATTTTGATGGCTGAGAAATTTTCAGTAGGCGTAAATTGCTTAAAGAGGTCAAGAATGGATTTCATGTGTGTTCCTTTATCTGTTTATTAAAAGCAATCAAACTCAAACTTTTTCCAAGTCCATGTCGATACCCAGCGAGCGGATCTCTTTGACCAGCACGTTGAACGACTCGGGCATGCCAGCCTCAATCGTGTGCTCACCCTTGACAATGCTCTCGTAGACTTTGGTACGACCTTGCACGTCATCAGACTTGACCGTGAGCATCTCTTGCAAGATGTACGACGCGCCATAGGCCTCGAGTGCCCAGACTTCCATCTCACCGAAGCGCTGACCACCAAACTGGGCTTTACCACCTAGTGGCTGCTGCGTCACCAAGCTGTATGGGCCTGTCGAGCGGGCGTGCATCTTGTCATCTACCAAATGATGGAGTTTGAGCACATGCATGTAGCCAACCGTGACAGGGCGCTCAAATTTGTCGCCTGTGCGGCCATCAAACAACGCTGCTTGCGTACGAGTCGCATTCAAACCCTTTTTCTTGGCCACTTCGTCTGGATAAGCCAATTGCAACATGGATTGAATTTCAGTTTCGGTAGCACCATCAAACACGGGCGTTGCAAACGTCACGCCTTTGGAGAGCTGCACAGCCATTTCGCGCACATCCTCGTCTTTCAACTTGGAGAGATCTTCTTTTTTGCCTGAATTGTTGTAAATTACTTCCATTGCCTGACGAAGCTCAGTTACCTTCGCTTCGGCTTGTAACAAGTCACCGATGCGCTGGCCAATGCCTTTGGCAGCCCAGCCCAAATGGACTTCAAGCACCTGACCAACGTTCATACGTGAAGGCACACCCAGGGGGTTCAAAACGATATCGCAAGGTGTGCCGTCAGCCATAAATGGCATGTCTTCGACAGGCACGATCTTGGAGACCACACCCTTATTACCATGGCGACCTGCCATCTTGTCACCTGGTTGCAAACGACGCTTGACCGCCAAGTACACCTTGACCATTTTGAGCACGCCTGGTGGCAACTCATCACCTTGCGTGAGCTTGGTGCGCTTCTCTTCAAAAGCCAAATCGAAATCGTGACGAGTTTGCTCCATCGCATTTTTAATGGACTCAAGCGATGCGGCCACATCTTCGTCAGCAGGACGAATATCAAACCAATGGAACTTCTCAACCGAAGCCAAATATTCCTTAGTGATCTTGCTACCTTTAGCTAGCTTAGAAGGTCCGCCGTTCGCGGTTTTGCCATTCAACAGTTTTTCAATACGGTCAAACGCATCAGCTTCCACAATACGTAACTGATCATTCAAATCGAGACGGAAGCGCTTGAGCTCGTCGTCAATAATTTGCTGTGCACGCTTGTCACGCACAATACCTTCGCGAGTGAACACTTGCACGTCAATGACCGTACCTGAGCTGCCTTGACTGACACGCAAAGATGTATCTTTCACGTCGCTGGCTTTCTCACCAAAGATGGCGCGAAGCAACTTCTCTTCTGGTGTGAGCGTGGTCTCGCCTTTAGGCGTGACCTTGCCAACCAACGTATCGCCAGGCTGAACTTCTGCGCCCACATAGATGATGCCCGATTCGTCCAAACGATTGAGTTGTTGTTCCGCCAAGTTCGGAATATCACGCGTAATTTCTTCTGCGCCAAGTTTCGTATCACGAGCGGCAATCGTCAATTCTTCAATATGGATCGAGGTGTAGCGGTCTTCTGACACGACACGCTCAGAAATCATGATCGAGTCTTCAAAGTTGTAACCATTCCAAGGCATGAAGGCCACCAGCATGTTTTGCCCCAAAGCCAATTCACCCAAATCGGTGGAAGCACCATCGGCCACCACATCACCTTTGGCGATTTTGTCACCCAGTTTGACGATAGGACGTTGATGGATATTCGTGTTTTGGTTGGAGCGCTGGTACTTAATTAGGTTGTAGATATCAACACCGACTTCACCAGCTTGCGCCTCGGAGTCATTGACGCGAACCACAATCCGACTCGCGTCCACATAGTCCACCACACCACCGCGCGTCGCAGTCACCACAGTGCCAGAGTCAATAGCCGCAACGCGTTCAATGCCCGTTCCGACAAAGGCTTTTTCAGGGCGCAGCACAGGCACAGCTTGACGCTGCATATTCGCACCCATCAGCGCACGATTCGCATCGTCATGTTCTAAGAACGGCACGAGAGATGCCGCAACCGATACGATCTGCGCAGGCGACACGTCCATATATTGGATACGCTCAGCGCCCAAGAGCACCGACTCACCCATCTCGCGAGCAGAAATTAAATCACCGGTCAATGTGCCTTCTGCATCTAACACTACATTGGCCTGAGCGATCACATATTTACCCTCTTCGATAGCCGACAAATAATCAATTTGCTTGGTTACTTTGCCATCAATCACGCGGCGATACGGCGTTTCAATGAACCCGTATTCATTTAAACGTGCATACAGTGCCAGTGAGTTGATAAGTCCAATGTTTGGACCTTCAGGTGTCTCAATTGGGCAAACGCGACCGTAATGCGTAACGTGCACGTCACGGACTTCAAAGCCAGCACGCTCGCGCGTCAAACCGCCAGGTCCAAGCGCAGAGACACGGCGTTTGTGCGTGATTTCAGACAATGGATTAGTTTGATCCATAAACTGCGACAGTTGGCTTGACCCAAAGAACTCTTTGAGTGAAGCTGTAATCGGCTTGGAATTAATCAAGTCATGCGGCATGAGTGGCTCTTGTCCAGGACCGCCTTCGGCTTGACCTAAACGCTCTTTAACAGCCTTCTCGATACGCGCCAGACCCACACGGTATTGGTTTTCAGCCAACTCGCCCACACAGCGGACTCGGCGATTGCCGAGGTGATCAATGTCATCGACTTGACCGTTGCCGTTACGCAAGTCAACCAAAATTTTCACCACATGCATGATGTCGTCGTTAGACAGCACCATAGAACCCGTAGATTCTGGACGACCCACACGGGCATTGAATTTCATACGACCCACACGTGACAAATCATAGGTGTCTGGGTTGTAGAACAGGCGCTGGAAGAGTGCTTGCACAGCGTCTTCTGTTGGTGGCTCACCAGGACGCATCATGCGGTAAATAGCCACGCGCGCCGCTAACTCATCAGCAGTCTCATCTGAACGCAAAGTCTGCGAAATATAGGCGCCCTGATCAAGTTCGTTGGTATAGATACACGCAATGTCGGTGATGCCGCTGCTGCGCAATTTTTTGAGCAACACTTCAGTCAACTCGTCGTTAGCTTTGGCAATAATTTCGCCCGTCTCAGCCTCAACAATGTTGTTAGCCAAAACGCGACCTAGCAAGAAGTCTTCTGGCACGCTGATATGAGTGGTGCTGGAAGCTTCCAACTCCTTAGTGTGACGCGCGGTAACTCGCTTGTCTTTGGCGACAACCACATTACCTTTTTTGTCAGTAATGTCAAAGCGGGCGACTTCACCGCGTAAACGCTCGGCCACGAAGGCCATTTGTGCACCACTGTCCATCAATTTGAACGCATCATTCACAAAGAAGTTAGCGAGGATCGACTCATTGTTCAAACCAATCGCTTTGAGCAAAGTGGTTACAGGCATTTTGCGGCGACGATCGACGCGAAAGTACAGGATATCTTTTGGATCGAATTCAAAATCGAGCCACGAGCCGCGGTATGGGATGATACGAGCAGAAAAAAGCAATTTGCCCGAGCTGTGCGTTTTGCCCTTATCGTGCTCAAAAAACACGCCAGGGCTACGGTGCAACTGAGATACGATCACGCGCTCAGTACCGTTGATGATGAACGAACCTTTATCCGTCATCAAAGGCACTTGCCCCATGTAAACTTCTTGCTCTTTCACTTCTTTAACCACCTTGGATTGCGGCGTCGAAGTCTCGCGGTCATAAATAATGAGCTGCACACGAGCACGCACGGCCGAACCGAACGTCAAACCACGCGTTTGGCATTCACGCACATCAAAAGCTGGCTTGCCAAGGTTGTACTCAAGGAACTTCATCTCGACAAAACCGTTATGCGAGACGATGGGGAAGGCTGCCGTAAACGCTGCTTGCAGTCCTAAATCAACACGGTCTTTGTTAGCGACATCTGCCTGCAAAAACGACACATAAGCGTCTCGCTGCATTTGCAGCAAATATGGAATGGCAATAACATTTTCGCGACCGCCGAAGCTTTTGCGAATACGTTTGCGCTCAGTAAATGAATACGCCTGTTTGGTTTGCGTGCTGGCCATAGAACACCCCTTTTGAAGTTTCAAATTGATGTGAATAAATCACTAAATGACAGTGCAACTTGGTGACTGGCCACTACCAGTCATTGGCGGACGGTGTGGCATTGCACCACACCCGAACCAAGTTATTTTTCTTTGCAGAAAACACTAAAAAGCACACTCGCTAACTGAATTAGCCAATGTGCTTGATGGTGACCTCTTATTTGAGTTCGGCCTTAGCGCCAGCTTCTTCAAGCTTCTTCTTAGCAGCTTCAGCATCAGCCTTGTTTGCGCCTTCTTTAACTGCCTTAGGTGCGCCGTCAACCATGTCTTTAGCTTCTTTCAAGCCTAGACCAGTGATCTCGCGAACTGCCTTAATGACGGATACCTTGTTAGCGCCAGCCTCGAGCAGAACGACATTGAATTCGGTCTTCTCTTCAGCAGCAGCAGCGGGACCCGCAGCAGCAGCGGGACCCGCAGCAGCAGCAGCGCTCACGCCAAATTTCTCTTCGATGGCTTTCACCAAGTCGTTGAGGTCCATAACCGACATCGTATCGAGTGCGGTCAAAAATGCGTCTTTATCAAATGCCATTTTCAATTCCAATATTTCTTTAGTTGTTACGTAAAGTAGCTCGTGCAATTAAGCAGCAGCCACTTCGCCTTTTTTCTCTGCCAATACAGCCAACACACGTGCGGTACGCGTGATAGGCGACATGAGCAAACCACAAATTTGTGACAAGAGCACTTCCCGACTTGGAATGCTTGCTAATTGCTTAACACCCGCTACATCTAATAACTTGCCAGCAAACGCACCTGCACGAATCACTAACTTGTCGTTAGTTTTCGCGAAGTCAGCAACCACTTTCGCGGCTGCAACTGCGTCTTCTGAAAAGCCATAAATGAGCGGACCTGTCATCTGCTCGGACACGACTTCAAACGGGCTTCCAGCCACAGCACGGCGTGCCAGTGTGTTTTTAAGCACACTGAGACTCACACCTTTGCTGCGAGCTTCGACGCGCAGTTTGGTCATTGCTTGCACTGTGATACCACGGTATTCAGCAATAACGAGTGTCTGAGCTTTTGCGGCGAGGCCTGTCACTTCTTCAATGACGGCGGATTTCTCACTGCGGTTAAGACTCAAAGTTCTCTCCTTCAAAATGTGTTCATCGATAACATCTCAGAACACGGCCATTTTTTAGCGACCAACTAATTTCATTTAACTGAAGTCAGTAAGCACGCCCGTCTAGGTTGGGAATTAAGCCTCTTGACTTGCCGAAGCCACATCAATTAGCACCAACCGTCTTGGATGAGTTTTAGCTCACCACTTCACAAGTTATGCCTGCTTACGCAGCCACACTTTGTAAATCTATACGTGCACCTACACCCATGGTGGAGGACACAGCAGCCTTGCGCAGGTAAACACCTTTGCTTGAAGCTGGCTTTGCTTTTGTTAAAGCCTCTAAGAGCGCAGCCAAGTTACCTTGGATTTGCTCTGCAGTAAACGAGCGACGACCCAAGGTCGAGTGCACAATACCAGCTTTGTCAACGCGGAATTGCACTTGACCTGCTTTAGCATTTTTTACAGCGGTCGCAACGTCTGGCGTGACCGTACCCACTTTCGGGTTAGGCATCAAACCGCGTGGGCCAAGGATCTGACCCAGCGTACCGACGACACGCATCGCGTCTGGCGCAGCAATCACCACATCGAAAGGCATATCGCCAGCTTTGACCATAGCAGCCAAATCGTCCATGCCAACGATATCAGCGCCAGCAGCTTTAGCTTCTTCAGCTTTAGCACCCTGAGCGAACACCGCTACACGAACTGTTTTACCCGTGCCGTTTGGCAGAACTACAGCACCACGGACCACTTGATCTGATTTCTTAGCGTCAATACCGAGCTGCACAGCAACGTCGATGGACTCGTCAAACTTAGCAGTTGCGTACTGCTGAACCAACGCAAGAGCTTCGCCAATAGGGTACAGCTTGTTGCTATCAATTTTGCCAGCAGAGAGTTTTTGTTTTTTAGTTAATTTGGCCATGATTACACGCCCTCCACAGTCACGCCCATGGAGCGAGCAGAACCAGCAATCGTACGAACCGCTGCATCCATATCGGCAGCTGTCAGATTTTTCATTTTTGCGGTTGCAATCGCTTCTAACTGTGCGCGTGTAATTTTGCCCACTTTGTCCGTGTGCGGACGAGCAGAGCCTTTAACAAGATTGATCGCTTTTTTAATCATGTAAGTGGCAGGCGCAGTACCCATCACAAACGTGAAGCTCTTGTCAGCAAATGCCGTAATCGTGACGGGCACAGGCATGCCTGGCTCCATACCTTGGGTCTGCGCGTTAAACGCTTTGCAAAATTCCATGATGTTCAAACCACGTTGACCCAGAGCTGGGCCAATAGGGGGCGATGGATTGGCTTTACCCGCTGGAACTTGCAGCTTAATAAAACCGACAATTTTCTTTGCCATAGTTTTTTCCTTTTCGGGTTCAGACGCTCTAGGATCAACACAATTGCCGCCTAAAGCTCCCCGTTTGGGTGAGCGACTCTTACCTCAAACGCTGCACCGAGTCGGTGAGTACAGCATCAAATTTTTAAACTAAATTAAGCTTTTTCCACTTGTGAGAATTCAAGCTCCACTGGCGTGGACCGACCAAAAATGGTCACCGCCACACGCAGTTTATTTTTCTCGTAATTCGCCTCTTCAACCGTGCCATTGAAGTCCGCAAATGGGCCTTCTTTCACGCGGACATATTCACCCACGGTGAATTCAACTTTATGGCGTGGATGATGCGCTCCATCACTCATTTGATCGACAATTTTTTGAACCTCAGCTTGGCTAATCGGCACGGGCTGATTACGACCACCGCCCACAAAACCCGTCACCTTGTTCGTATGCTTTACCAAGTGCCAAGACTCGTCATCCATGATCATTTCGACGAGCACATAACCCGGGAAGAATTTGCGCTCCGTCGTTTTACGTTGACCATTTTTCATCTCAACCACTTCTTCGGTGGGAACCATAATACGGCCAAATTTAGACTCAACACCTGCACGAACCACGCGCTCCATGATGTTACGTTCAACCGCTTTTTCCATACCTGAATAAGCATGAACAACGTACCAACGCATATCAGGATTTGTTGGCGCAGCCAACTTACCATCAACAGGTGCTAAGGCCTCAACCATTGCTGCATCACTCATTATTTTTTCCATCCCAAAATAAGGTCATAGAGCACCCACTCTAAAGTTTTGTCCGTAATCCACAGCATCAAAGCCATGAGAACCACAAACCCGAATACGTAAAGCGTCAATTGAATCGCCTCTTTGCGGCTAGGCCAGACAACTTTCTTTAGTTCGCGCCAAGAGTCACGAAATAGTGCGACCAATTCTTTACCTGACTCAGACAGGAGGTACAGAACGACAGCAACTGCGAGTCCAACAGCCAAAACAAGCCACTGGACAAGCACACCTTGCTTATCCAACAGGTAAAACCCTGCGACGGCCGCAAGCGCCAAAAGCAAAGCCCCATAGACTTTGCCCTTATCCGCGAACGTGTTAACAGTTTGTACTGGTTGATTGGCCACAAATTCTTTCTATTTAACTAACACACCACGAAACAGGATTGAATCGTGGCAGGGGCGGAGGGCCTCGAACCCCCAACCTTCGGTTTTGGAGACCGACACTCTGCCAATTGAGCTACGCCCCTACTTTTATTCTCTTTAAGCCAAAATCTTAGCGACAACGCCAGATCCGACGGTACGACCACCTTCGCGGATAGCGAAACGCAGACCTTCTTCCATCGCAATCGGGTTGATGAGTTTCACGGTAATACCCGTGTTGTCACCTGGCATCACCAT
>JANXRP010000176.1 GCA_025352965.1 Comamonadaceae bacterium | reverse complement strand
CCTGCAAACGTTTGGTTGCGGCAGTTGATCGTGTCGTTGTTTTCAGATGTGTAGTTGCAAAAACGTCTTCCTAAACTTCTCCACCTTTGGCCCCACCACAAACGCGCAATAACCTTGGTTGGGGTTGTTTGCAAAATAGTTTTGGTGGTAATCCTCGGCCTTGGAGTAATTGTCCAGAAACTGCACTTCGGTCGTGATGTGGCTAAACGTTTTGTCCGCCATCAGCTTTGCGATGAATGCTTTTGCTGCGGCCTCTTGCTCGCCACTGGTCACATAGATGCCGCTACGGTATTGGGTTCCCGAGTCATTGCCCTGGCGGTTCAGTGTGCTGGGGTCATGCACGACAAAGAAGATTTGCAAGATTTGATCCAGCGTGATGGCGCTCGCATCAAACGTCACTTTGACGACTTCGTTATGCCCTGTTCGCCCTGTGCAAACTTGCTCATAGGTGGGATTTTTTGCATAGCCGTTGGTGTAACCAGACTCCACAGCCGTCACGCCTTTGACGTGCAGATAAACAGCTTCGGTACACCAAAAGCAACCGCCGCCTAAAATAATGTTTTGCAAGTTCATGTTGGATAAGCCTTTAAAAACGACCGAAGTATTCGCGGCGTTGCCAGTCAAGTTTATCGTCGGCAGCCGCATAGCGGGCTAGTTCAAACCGTTTGATGTGACAGTAATAGTTAATGAAATCTTTGCCAAAGCCTTCTAGGTAAGTCGTGTCAAGCGCTAGCGCATCCAAACTCTCTGTAAGGCTTGCTGGCAATGGCTTGGCGGCAGGATCGTTCTCGCAAGGCACAACCAGTTTGGCATCCAAGCCATGCAGTCCTGCATAAATTTGTGATGCGATGTACAGATACGGATTCGCCATCGGTTCGCCCACGCGGTTTTCGACTCTAGTTGGCAATACGCGCAGCATGGCAGCACGGCTGTCCGTGCCCCACGAGACCGTATGCGGCGCGAGCACGTTGGGTTGATAGCGGTCATAGCTCGTCACACTTGGCGCGGCAAACGCAGTCATAGCGGGGCCATGAGCCAAAAGCCCTGCCACATAGCGTGGTGTGAGCTTGTCCATTACGTCCGCGCCTGTTTTTATGTCAACAAGTGATTGATGTAAATGCCAGCCACTGCTCATGATGCTAGGGAACGGCGGGCGGCACATAAAGGTGGCGTGATAACCCGCACGGCGCAAAGCTTGACGCACACCGTTGGTAAATAACACCATCTGGTCGGCAGCGGTAAGGGCATCCGTGACATCAAACACCGCTTCAAACTGACTCGGGCCAAATTCAATTTCTAGCGATGTCAGCGGCAAACCCAAGCCCAGTGCGGTTTGGCGGACGATCTCCATTGGCGCATGGCATCGGTCTGTGTAAGCATCGCTGAGTAGCTGATAGCCTGGATGGAGTAAGCTGACACGCGGTGCAAGGCTTGGCCAAGCGGCGGTTTCAGGATCTAGCGCCTCGGCCTCGTTTTCAATTTTGTAGATATGAAATTCGATCTCCAGCCCGCAGCGCATGGCGTAACCCGCCGTTTGCAGTTTGGCAATAGCCGCTTGCAGGATGCGCCTCGTATCAAAATGGACTGGCTCGCCATCGGTAAAAAATGGCTCACCAAAAAGCCAAACTTCGCGGGGCGACCAAGGCAGTGGATAAAGTCGTTTTGACGCTGTTAGATTGTCAAACTTCAATAACAAATTACTGGCATTCGCAAATTTAGACGCTTCGCTAAATTGATTGAATGTGGATGCCTCAAACACTTTAAATGCGGTTCGGTCAGAAGTGTCTTTCAACATTAAGGTGCCGACCATACCTACGGATAAATCTGCTTGCAAGCCTTGTTGGACTTGGCCTACGGGCATGCTCTTGCTACGGATCTGCCCATGCAAATCACACCATGCGATGCGGATAGTCTCTACGCTTGGGTCAATGGATAGCATTACAAAAAACCATCAAATGTCTGGGGAGCCATAGCCAGCGTGCCTTGCGCGAGTGCCTCGGGGAGCAGCCCAGTAGGATTCGCCTCCAATTGATCCATGGCATCTAACAACCAACGTCTGTACTGCGCAATCGCCACATCGCTAGAGCCGAGATTTTCGCGTGTTCGGTCTTGAATGGCGCCCATGCCTTCTACCGCCCATTGGTCGTGTACGTTTATATCGTCCTCTCCCATGCCAAGGTAGGTGCGGCTTTGCTGCTCGGCAGCGTTAAATCCCCAGTCGTTGTGCCTTCCCGAAGTGGGGCTGTAATCAGGCAAATTCGTAAATCGGGCGCGTTGCTCACGCATGGCAGTTTTATCGAGTGGCTCGCCCGTGCTAGTAAAGATGGAATACCAATAGGTATGCGTGTCGTCTATGGGCAGATGAATTTGCGTAATCGTCATCGTCTCGGATAGCGGGATGATGAAGGTATGCGGAAACACTGCATGCGTGGTGCGAACGTGCTTTTTGCTGTCGTCGATGTCTCGTGTCGCGCTCAGCTGCATGCCGTAGTTGGTCGATGCCACATCAATCTTGGGCTGACACAGCTCACGCATCACGCGCGACATCGGCCAACGTTCGCCTGCCACCTCGCCAGCCGCAGCGCTTCTGAACTGCTTGCCAGCTGCGTTGTTGCCCATGTCATCTAAATCGACGTCATGCAAAAAGCGATGCAAAAACGACGGATGTGCGGGGTCGATGCCCACCTCAAACGCTTGCAGCCAATTGCATTGCCACAGGCCTTTAAATGCAAAGCTATGCGTGCTTGGCGCGTTGTAGCAATCAAGTGCAGGGAAGGGCGGCGGCGCTCCAGCACCAAACCACGCAAACACAACGCCTGCGCGAACGGTTGTTGGATAGCTCGGCTGCTTGATGCGTTGGCAAAGTGTCGAGCCCGTGGGCTCGGCGGGTGCTTCCACGCATTGCCCGCTGCTGGCGTATTTCCAGCCATGAAAGGGGCAGCGGATGCCATCGCCTTCAAAACGCGCAAAAGCCAAATCTGCGCCGCGGTGCGCGCAGTGCCGCTCCATCAGTGCAAACTGCCCAGCCGTGTCGCGAAATAAAACGAGGTCAACACCCAGCACGCGCACGGCTTTGAGTGGACGGTCGCGCGTAGCAGGGTCAACCGCAGGATCGAACTCTTCGACCAGTGCGACGGGTTGCCAAAACTGGCGCATGACAGCGCTGCCTGCCGAGCCCTTGCCGACTCGCGTGAGTCTTTCGTTACGTGATTTGTCCATGTGCTGAATCATAATCACACCATGAAACTCTATAACTACTTTCGCTCCTCCGCGTCATTTCGCGTTCGCATTGCTATGAATTTGAAAGGCTTGCCCTTTGAGTACATCTCGGTTCACTTGGCCAAAGGTGATCACAAAAAGCCTGAATACGCTGCGATTGCGGTTGATGGTTTTGTTCCGCTGCTGGATACAGGTGAGGCTCAACTCAGTCAATCCATGGCGATCATGGAATACTTGGACGAGCTGCATCCACTGCCTGCGCTCTTACCCGCAGATGCGCTGGGCAAAGCCAAGGTAAGGGCGCTTTCGCAAAGCATTGCATGTGAAATCCATCCACTCAATAATCTGCGCGTACTCAAGTATCTGGTCAAAGAATTGAAGGTTGACGAAGAAGCCAAAAACACGTGGTACCGCCACTGGGTGCGCGCGGGCCTAGAGAGCTTTGAACGTCAACTGGCGCAAGTTCAAGGTAAAAAATTTGGTACGTTTTGCTATGGCGATACGCCAACCATGGCGGATTGCTGCTTAGTGCCGCAAATCGCAAACGGCCAGCGCTTTAACGTGAACTTTGACGGATTGCCGCGCACCATGGCGGCATTTGAGGCTTGCATGAAACTGGATGCGTTTATTAAAGCCTCGCCAGAGAATTGTCCTGATGCAGAGTAGATTTTTGTTTAGTGACCGATTGAAAAATCGTTTAAACCCGTTCGATCTACGCCACGCAGTAACCACAGTGGGCGCTTAGCAAAATTAACCGCAACCCCCGTTTTGCCATCCATCGGTTTAAGCGAGCGATCAAACAACGACGTGGCAGGCATATAGCGCAAAGCCACGCCAGTTCTGCGTTTGCGGGACGTATTCGCTTTAGCACCGTGGATCATGTACACATCGTGCAGCGACATCTGGCCTGGCTCTAGCTCGATATTGACAGCGATATTTTCATCAAACGAACCCGCTTTCATGCGCTGCTGCAAAGTCAAATCTTGGCGGTCTTCATGTAGGTGTTCATGCAATTGTTTACCCACGTGGGATTTGGGTATCACACGCAAGCAACCATTCTCAATGCTTGACTCTTCCAGCGCGACCCACACGGTGCAAGTAGCGAGCGGCCTGATCGGCCAATAGTGCCCATCTTGATGCCACGGTGTTTCAAATCCATCGCCTGCGGGTTTGCAAAACACATGAGCGCCCCACAAAATGACATCGTTCCCAATGACATCGCTCACCAGTTCGACGATGTCTGGATTTTTAGCTAGGCTCAAAAAATCCGCCACGCCGCGCACGCCTTCGCCGTTGTCTTGGTTGCCGCTGCGTTCTACGTGGGCAGACACCAATTTTTCAGGGCGAACATCAGGGTTGCGGCGGATGAGTTCGTTGAGCGCATCGACCATGCTGCCCACTTGTGCAGTGGGTAAGCGGAATGTGGGAATCACCCAGCCTTCACGTTGATAGTGTTCGATTTCGCTTGTGAGTAGTTGTGCCATGTGGTGACCTAAATTGGTGGCACAATTTTAGGTTATCGTAATTTCAAAAAAACTCAAAGAAAGCTTATTTATTATGAAAACCTACAAAATCGCCTGCATCCCTGGAGACGGTATCGGCAAAGAAGTTGTCCCTGCTGGAGAGGCCGTTCTACGTGCCATGGCCGCTAAGTCTGGGAAATTTAATTTTGAGTTTGAAAGCTTCGGCTGGGGTGGCGATTGGTACCGCGCGCATGGTGAGATGATGCCTAAAAACGGGAACGATCTCATTAAAGACAAAGATGCGATTTTGTTTGGTTCGGCGGGCGATCCGCACATTCCCGACCACATCACGCTGTGGGGTTTGCGTTTGAAGATTTGCCAAGGTTTTGATCAGTACGCCAATGTGCGCCCAACCCGCATCTTGCCTGGCATTGATGCGCCGCTGAAGCGCTGCGAGCCAGCCGATTTGGATTGGGTGATCGTGCGCGAAAACTCGGAAGGCGAATACGCGGGTGTCGGTGGACGTGTGCATCAAGGTCACGCGATTGAGGTCGCCACCGACGTGAGCATGATGACTCGCGTGGGGGTTGAGCGCGTGATTCGCTATGCGTTTGAGCTAGCTCGTTCGCGTCCGCGTAAGCAGCTCACCGTGGTGACCAAATCAAATGCTCAGCGCCACGCGATGGTGATGTGGGATGAGATTGCTGTGGAGGTTGCGGCAGATTTCCCTGATGTGAAGTGGGACAAAGAACTGGTCGATGCGATGACGGCGCGTATGGTGAACAAGCCGCGCACCATTGACACCGTGGTGGCGACCAACTTGCACGCCGATGTGCTGTCTGATTTAGCCGCCGCTCTGGCGGGCAGTTTGGGCATTGCGCCCACAGCCAATATCGACCCATCGCGCCGCTTCCCCAGCATGTTTGAACCGATTCACGGTTCGGCATTTGACATCATGGGCAAAGGACTTGCCAATCCTATTGGTACGTTTTGGAGTTGCGTGATGATGCTCGATCACCTAGGTGAACCCGAGGCAGCGAAACGCTTGATGGCTGTGATTGAATCGGTGACAGCGGACACGTCACTTCATACGGGTGATTTGGGCGGCAAGGCGACGATGGATCAAGTCACGCAGGCTGTCATCGCGAAGTTGTAAAACTATTTTAAGGGTTGATAACATGAAAAAACTATTTTCTATTTTGACACTAGCCTTGCTCGCAAGCCATACCACTCTTGGCCTAGCACAGAGCTGCCCTGAAAAAAACGTACTCTACTACCAAGCGTTTCCGCCAGGTGGTGAGTCCGATTTATCGGCGCGGCATCAGCAAATTGTGCTCAAAAAGAAATGCGCGGCTATCGATACTGTTATTCAATACAAAGCGGGCGCAGGTGGCGGTTTGATGTGGGGACAGCTCAATCAACTGCCAGCCGATGGTTTAAACGTGGTGGGCGTTAATTTGCCGCATATCGTTTTCCAGCCCCTAGAAGGCCAAGTGCAATACAAGACAACAGATATTGCGCCAGTGTTTTGGTTTCACTACACGCCTGATATTTTGGTCGTGCCTGTCAATAGCGCAATCAAAAATTTTGCTGATTTCATCAAAGCCGCTAAAGCAGATCCAGGCAAACTCAGTCTTGGCGGATCTGGGCTTAACTCAGCCAATCACGCCGCGCACGAGCGTTTGAATGCCGCTTTTGCCGTGAAGACGAATTACATCCCTTACAAAGGGACGGGCGATATGGCGATTGCCGTTATTGGGGCGCAAATTGACGGCTCGATGACTTACACGCCGTTTGCCATTGCTAATAAAGGCAAAGTGCGCGGCATTGCCGTAGCGATGGACAAGCGCCATCCTTTGCTGCCCGATGTGCCGACGTTTAAAGAGTTGGGTGTCGATTGGGTGGACGGCGCGTATCGCGGTATTGCCATGCCCAAAGCCACGTCACCTGCGGCAATGAAGAAGATTTCCGATCAATGGAGAACGCTTAATAACGATCCAGAGATGAAAGAGCTCGCTGCCAAAGCAGGCTTTGAATTGGTGAACGTAGGCGTGGAAGAAATGCCTGCGTTTATGGCAGAAAAGACCAAGCTGTATACCGAGGGCGCGGCGCGGCTGGGGCTTGGGAAGAAGTAATTAAATGTGGGCCATTTCTTCACCCATCTTGATAGCTCCAGCGGGTTGCCAATCTGGGTTGAATTTGAGTTTAGATTTTGGCCACAACATGACTACCGTTGAGCCCAGTAAAAACCGTCCCATCTCGTCGCCTTGCGCAAGCTCAACCGCACCCGATTGACCGCTCGCGGGATAGTTCCAAGTCGTTGTTTTTGGCAAACGCGGCGGATTAACTGTGCCGTGCCACACGGTTGCCATCGATCCCACAATGGTTGCGCCCACCAGCACGTTGACGAATGGGCCGTGCTCGGTATCAAACACGCAAACCGTGCGTTCGTTGCGAGCAAAAAGGCCGGGCACACCCTCGGCTGTCGTCGGGTTGACGCTAAACAAATCACCAGGCACATAAATCATCTGACGTAGCGTTCCAGCGCATGGCATATGGATGCGGTGGTAGTCTTTTGGGCTTAAATAGAGACAGGCAAAGTGACCGTCATTAAATTGAGCCGCAAGCTCAGAATCCCCGCCCACCAAGGCCTGTGCCGTGTAGCTATGGCCTTTGGCTTGATAGATTTGATCGTGTTCGATAGGGCCCAATTGGCTAATCGCGCCGTCCACGGGGCAGACCCATGTGGCATTTGTTAGTGGCCGTGCATCAGGTTTTAAGGCGCGTGTAAAAAAACTATTGAACGAGTCGTAGCTGCGTGGCTCAGGGTTGGCAGCCTCTGCCATGTTGACACCGTATTTTTGGATGAACCACTCGATGATGCAGGTTGTGATAAATCCCCATTTATTGCCAGCGACGAAGCCACCGAATTGGGTGAGGGCGCGTTTGGGGAGGAGGTATTGACTGCGAACGCTTTTGGGCGCGGATAAAAATTCGGACATGGCAATTATTTTAACTTTGCGAGAATGCTGGTATGTCTTTGAAGCCCCACATCCACATGACCACACGCGCTGGCGGCGTGTCGCTAGCGCCGTGTGACACGTTCAATCTTGGCGATCACGTAGGCGACGACTCTTCGTCAGTCGCTGCCAATCGATATATTTTAGAAAAACAACTGGGCGTTCGGCCTGTGTTTTTAAAGCAAGTGCATGGCATGCGCTGCATCCAAATTGATGCCAATACGCCTGACGGTTTGGAGGCAGACGCTTGCGTGACGATCTCTCAAGATGTTGCGTGCGTGATGATGGTAGCTGATTGTTTGCCTGTCTTGTTTTGGAATGAGAGTGGCTCTGCGGTGGGTGCAGCGCACGCGGGATGGCGTGGATTTGTTGGGGATGTTAATCGTGGTGGCACTGTCAATATCCTGCAAGTCACGCTGGATAAGCTCAAGGCGTTGTCGATGCTTGGCGAGCCAATCCACGCTTGGCTTGGCGCTTGTATTGGGGTTGAGAATTTTGAGGTGGGCTTAGAGGTTGCCGAACACTTTGATGCTGCGTTTAAGCGAGACATGAAGGGTGGCAAATGGTTGGTTGATCTGGCGGGTGCGGCGCGGCAACAACTTCTTACTTTAGGCGTTGCCTTGGTTGCGGGCAATGATGGAAAACCCTCTTGGTGTACGGTGACAAACGCGCGAGACTACTTTTCACACAGGCGGGATGCTACGAGCATGGGTTCAACTGGGCGAATGGCTGCCTGTATTTGGAAAAACTTTGGAGAAATGAAAAAATGAGCACGGATATTAAAAAACAAATGACGGAACAGATGGCAAAGCAAGCCGAAGTCTTCAATAAGCAAATGGCCGAGTGGGCAAAAGCCGCTCATACCGCTGGCTCTAAAGCCTTATCGGACATGGTCTCACAGGCTAGGGGGCAGCCCAATGTCGATGAAAAAACGAAGGCAAAGCTGTCGTTCTCAGCCGAGCAATTGATTTCGGCTACGAATCCGCAGAACTTTTTTGCTTTCAATCCTGAGGCGATTCAAAAGGCGATTGAAACCAATGGCGCGAGTTTGCAGCGCGGTATTGCCAACATGCTGTCGGATATGAAGAAGGGTTCGATCAGCATGACCGATGAGACGGCGTTTGAGGTCGGTAAAAACGTGGGGACGAGCGAGGGGGCGGTCGTTTTTGAAAACGATTTGTTCCAGTTGATTGAATACAAGCCGCTCACGGACAAAGTGTTTGAACGGCCTTTTCTATTGATCCCGCCGTGCATCAACAAGTTCTACATTCTCGATTTACAGCCTGAAAACTCCTTTATCCGTTATGCCGTATCCCAAGGACACAGAACGTTTGTGGTGAGCTGGCGTAACCCAGATGAATCTATGTCGAACGTGACGTGGGACGACTACATTGAGGACGCTGCGATTAAAGCGATTGAAACGGTGCAAGAGATTTGCCTTGCCAAACAAATCAATGCGCTGGGGTTTTGCGTTGGCGGAACGATTTTGGCCACAGCACTTGCTGTGCTTGCCGCACGAGATGAGCAGCCTGTGGCATCGGCAACCTTTTTAACCACACTGATGGACTTTACACATACCGGCGTGCTGGATGTATTTATTGATGAAGAGTCAGTCAAAAAGCGCGAAGCACAGTTTGCCAATGGCGGTATTTTGAAGGGGCAGGAGCTTGCGACAACTTTCTCGTTCCTGCGTCCGAACGATTTGGTTTGGAACTATGTGGCGAAGAATTATTTGAAAGGCGAATCACCACCGCCTTTTGATTTGTTGTTTTGGAATGGGGACGCCACCAATCTGCCTGGACCTATGTACGCTTGGTATTTGCGTCAGGCGTATCTGGAGAACAACTTAGCCAAATCCAAATACTGCTTGGTGGCGGATGAACGTGTGGATTTTGAAGCGATTGACATTCCGTGCTACATCTACGGATCGAAGGAAGACCACATCGTGCCGATTGAGGGTGCGTATGCCAGCACGCAACTGCTGAGCGGAAAAAAGCGTTTTGTCATGGGTGCGTCGGGGCATATTGCGGGTGTGATTAATCCACCTGCCAAGAAAAAGCGTAGCCATTGGACGCGCGATGATGGCAAGCTGCCAAGCACACAGGCCGCTTGGTACGAGGGCGCTACCGAACATGCAGGTAGTTGGTGGGATGACTGGGCGCATTGGTTAAAACCCTTGGCAGGGAAAACGATAGCTAGCCCAAAAGCTTACGGACGGGCAAAATTCAAACCCATAGAAGCGGCTCCGGGGAGATATGTCAAAGTTAAAGCGTCAACATAGATGCTGATGGCGACAACGGGTTCAGTTCAATTTTTAAACTAGGAGAGTTTCTATGTCTACAAACGACATCGTCATTGTGGCTGCCACGCGCACTGCGGTTGGTAAATTTGGTGGTTCGCTGTCTAAGATGGCCGCAACTGAAATGGGATCGATTGTGATCCGTGAGGCGATGGCCAGAGCCAAGCTAGATCCTTCGCAAGTGGGCGAAGTCATCATGGGACAAGTGCTGGCCGCAGGTGCAGGACAAAATCCAGCGCGTCAAGCGACTATTAAATCTGGCCTTGCCAAAGAAACACCCGCACTCACCATTAACGCCGTTTGCGGCTCGGGTTTGAAGGCCGTCATGCTGGCTGCGCAGGCTGTGGCGTGGGGCGACAGCGAGATCGTGATTGCAGGTGGACAAGAGAACATGAGCGCCGCGCCGCACGTTTTGAATGGCTCGCGCGACGGTCAACGTATGGGCGACTGGAAAATGATTGACTCCATGATTGTGGACGGCCTGTGGGACGTGTACAACCAATACCACATGGGCATTACGGCGGAAAACGTTGCCAAAGCACATGGCATTACGCGCGAAATGCAAGATGCGTTGGCGCTTTCGTCGCAACTGAAGGCGATGGCTGCGCAAGACGCGGGCAAGTTCAAAGACGAAATTATTGGTGTTTCTATGCCGCAGAAAAAAGGTGATCCGATTGTTTTTGCTGCGGATGAGTTTATTAACCGTAAGAGTAGTGCAGAGGGTCTTGCTGGACTGCGCCCAGCGTTCGACAAGGCTGGTGGCGTGACGGCGGGCAATGCATCAGGTATCAATGACGGCGCGGCGGCAGTGGTTGTGATGAGCGCGGCTAAAGCAGCAGCGCTGGGGCTGACGCCTTTGGCGCGTATTGCTTCGTTTGCCAGCACAGGCTTAGATCCAGCAACGATGGGCATGGGACCTGTGTCGGCATCTCGCAAAGCCTTAGCCCGTGCGGGCTGGAAGGCATCCGACATTGACTTGTTCGAGCTGAATGAGGCTTTTGCAGCACAAGCCTGCGCTGTCAACAAAGAGCTGGATATCGACCCTGCTCGTGTCAACGTCAACGGCGGCGCAATTGCCATTGGTCATCCGATTGGCGCGTCTGGCTGCCGTATTTTGGTCACGCTGTTGCACGAAATGCAGCGCACAAATGCCAAAAAAGGTTTGGCTGCGCTGTGCATTGGTGGCGGTATGGGCGTGTCTCTGGCGCTAGAGCGTTAAGCTTTCATTTATAAATACAAAAGGAACACATCATGTCTAAAAAAGTAGCTTACGTCACAGGTGGTATGGGCGGCATCGGTACTTCGATTTGCCAACGCTTGCACAAAGAAGGCTTTACGGTTGTAGCGGGCTGCGGCCCCACACGCGATCATGCTAAGTGGTTAGCTGAGCAAAAAGCAGAGGGTTACACCTTCTACGCCTCTGTTGGCAATGTGGGTGATTGGGATTCTACGGTCGAGGCTTTTGCAGCAGTTAAAGCCGCGCACGGCTCCATCAGCGTGCTGGTCAACAATGCAGGTATTACGCGCGATGGTCAGTTCCACAAAATGAGCAAGGCCGATTGGGATGCTGTGATTTCGACTAACTTGAACAGCATGTTCAACGTGACCAAACAAGTGGTGGGGGACATGATTGAAGCCAAATTTGGCCGCATCATCAATATCAGCTCCGTGAATGGCCAAAAAGGACAGTTCGGCCAAGTGAACTATTCAACGGCTAAAGCGGGTCTGCATGGCTTTACGATGGCTTTGGCGCAAGAGTTGGCGGCTAAAGGCGTGACGGTCAATACGGTCAGCCCTGGCTACATCGGCACCGACATGGTCAAAGCGATTCGCCCTGACGTGCTAGAAAAAATCGTAGCAGGCGTGCCAGCCAAGCGCCTTGGAACGCCAGAAGAGATTGCGTCGATCATTGCGTGGATTGCATCGGATGAGGGTGGCTACGCCACGGGTGCTGACTTCTCGCTGAATGGTGGTTTGCACATGGGTTAAGCAGGGGGGTGGAGCATCCGCTCCACGTACCGTGCAATGAGGTCAATCTCTAAATTGACCTTACTTCCCACTTTGAGCCCACCCAGCGCCGTGTTTTCAATCGTGTGCGGGATGAGGTTGATGCTGATCTCGCAGCCATTCACTGTATCGCGCACGCTATTGGTGGTTAAGCTCACGCCATTGATCGTTGCCGAGCCTTTAGTCGCTAAGAACTTTGCCAGCGGTGCAGGGCACAGAATTCGCAATTCCCAGCTCTCGCCAACCAGTGCAAAGTGCGTCACTTCTCCCACGCCATCCACGTGACCGCTAACGATATGACCGCCTAAACGGTCATGCGCACGGAGTGCTTTTTCTAAATTGATGTGGCCTGCCGTGTCCAAGCCAGCCGTCTTGCTGAGCGATTCGGCGGAAATATCAATCGTGAATTGATCCGCATGGGCATCAAAAGTCGTGACAGTCATACAAGCCCCGTTTAAGGCAATGCTGTCGCCAAGCTCTACATCAGACAAATAACCAGCAGGCACAGTAATGGTCAGGCGTTTGCCAAAAGTTTCATTTGTACCCAGATTTTCAATTTTTTCGATATGGCCAATACCTGTGATAATACCTGTAAACATTGTTTTATCTATATGATTTTATTATAAATTTAATTTTTATTAAATCTTGAAATGATACGAAGATCATCGCCAATTCGATCAACGGCATGATAACGTAGCTTGGACGCATCCGCGAGCTTTTCAAACACTCCAAGGTTTGCAATACCTTGTCCTACGCCAATAAGCTGAGCGCTTTGGTAGAGCAAAAGCTCATCGACCAAGTTTTCCCTGCAAAACGAACCGTTGAGTTTAAAACCAGCTTCGACGTGCAGCTCGTTGATTTGCCGTTGTCCTAAGTCTTTGAGCATTGACGCCAAATCTACTTTCCCAGCAGGATTAGCCAGTGAGATGATTTCAGCGCCTAAGGCTTTCAAGGCTTTTATTTTGGCTTGTTTCGAACGGCTAGCTAGATTGATTGACGTGTAAATCCAGACGGGTCTTGGCGTTTCCCATAACTTGGCATGGATAGGCACTTCTAATTCGCTATCGACTAATACGAGGGTAGGCTCGCGTGATGTGGTGACATGCCGCACGTTGAGGCTTGGGTCATCGGCCAGAACCGTACCAATACCTGTGAGCACCGAGCAAGCTCGTGCACGCCATTTGTGCCCGTCAATACGCGCTGCTTCGCCCGTAATCCATTGGCTAGTGCCATTAGGAAGAGCAGTGATGCCGTCCAGCGAGGCGGCAGCTTTCATGCGAACCCAAGGTAGCCCTGTCATCATGCGTTTCATGAATCCGATGTTCATTTCCCGCGCTTCATCTGCACCGTCACCAACTTCAACTTCAACACCAGCCGCTCGAAGCGCAGCAAATCCTTGTCCTGCCACCAAAGGGTTAGGGTCTTTTAGACTTGCAACCACCTTTGCTATGCCATGCTGGATAAGGGCTACCGAGCATGCCCCTGTACGACCTTGATGGCTACAGGGTTCTAGCGTGACATAGGCTGTGGAGCCTTTAGGGAGCTGGCCTGCCGTGATATGACCTTTTGCCATCGCATCCCGAATTGCCATCACCTCGGCATGGGCTTCGCCTGCTTTTTGTGTATGCCCTTCGCCAATCATGACTCCATTAGCATTGACGAGTACGCAGCCAACACGGGGATTGGGAGAGGTGAGGAATAGCGCAGATTCCGCCAGTGCCAAAGCCCGTGTCATGTGTGGGCTGGGCGACTTCTCGGTTTGTGTCACTTACGAACCTCATCCACCAAGGTTTTGAACTCGTCGATGTCCTCAAAACTGCGGTACACGCTGGCAAAACGCACGTAGGCTACTTTGTCTAGCTTCTTGAGCTCGCGCATGACCAACTCGCCAATGCGTCCGCTGGCGACTTCGCGCAGCCCCGAATTCATGAGCTTGTCCTCAATGCGCTCAATGGCAGAGTCGATTTGCTCCGTGCTGACGGGGCGTTTGCGCAGGGCAATGTGGAGTGAGCCGTTTAGTTTTTCGCGCTCGTACTCAATACGGCGACCGTCTTTTTTGACAATCCACGGGAAGCTGACATCGGGTCGCTCGTAAGTCGTAAAGCGTTTTTCGCACGAGCCGCAGACGCGGCGACGGCGGATGAATTCGCCTTCTTCTGCCACCCGCGTCTCTAAAACTTGAGTATCGAGGTGGGAGCAAAAGGGGCAGCGCATGGCTGGTTAATGGTTGACTTTATTTGTAAACGGGAAAGCGCGCGGTGAGCGCGTGTACCTTGGCGCGGACGGCAGCAATCGTTGCTTCGTCTTTGGCGCCTTCCAGCACATCGGCCACCAAGTTAGCTGTCAAGCGAGCTTCTTCGTCTTTAAAGCCGCGCGTCGTCATGGCTGGCGAGCCAATACGGATGCCGCTGGTAACCATTGGCTTTTCGGGGTCGTTCGGGATGGCGTTTTTATTCACTGTGATGTGCGCTTGTCCGAGAGCCGCATCGGCTTCTTTGCCTGTAATGCCCTTGGAGCGTAAATCAACCAGCATCACGTGGCTTTGTGTACCGCCGCTGACAATGCGCAGACCGCGCTGGGTCAATGTGTCCGCCATGATGCTGGCGTTTTTAACGACTTGCTGCTGGTAAATTTTGAACTCGGGCGAGAGCGCTTCTTTGAATGCAACCGCCTTAGCGGCAATCACATGCATCAAAGGGCCGCCTTGCAGGCCAGGGAAAATGGCACTGTTGATGGCTTTTTCAAACTCAGCCTTCATTAAAATCAAGCCACCACGCGGGCCGCGCAAGGTTTTGTGAGTGGTGGATGTCACGATGTCCGCATGCGGCACAGGGCTTGGGTACACGCCAGCCGCAATCAAACCTGCGTAATGCGCCATGTCCACCATAAAGATGGCACCGACTTCTTTGGCAATTTTTGCAAAACGTGCAAAGTCGATGTGCAGGCTATAGGCCGAAGCGCCCGCGATGATCAGCTTAGGCTTTGTTTCGCGAGCTGTACGCTCCATCGCCTCGTAGTCAATCTCTTCTTTGGCGTTCAGCCCATAGCTCACGACGTTAAACCACTTACCACTCATATTGAGTGCCATGCCATGCGTCAGATGTCCACCTTCGGCAAGGCTCATACCCATAATGGTGTCGCCTGGCTTTAGGAATGCCAAAAAGACCGCTTCGTTAGCCGACGCACCGCAGTGCGGTTGCACGTTGGCAGCTTCTGCGCCAAATAGCTCTTTCAGGCGGTCAATGGCGAGCTGCTCGGCCACGTCCACATACTCACAGCCACCGTAGTAGCGCTTGCCTGGATAGCCTTCGGCATACTTGTTTGTTAGCTGCGATCCTTGCGCGTTCATGACAGCTGGCGAGGTATAGTTTTCGCTGGCAATCAGCTCAATATGCTGCTCTTGACGCTGATGCTCAGCCTCGATGGCGGCAAAAATTTCGGGGTCGGCTTCTTTAACGAGGATGCTTTTTTGGAACATGGCTGGGTTGCTACAACTAGGAGGATGGAATTTGGAAAAGTATCAATTATGCGATGAGAGTGCGACTTGTTGCTTGGCGTGACCTGAAAGAACGCTATCTAGACGCTGTTGTTCAAGCAACACTTTGTCTGAGTAGCCACCGTCATCGCCCGTTGTTGTTCCAACATATTGTTTGAGACCACCCTCTACAGAACCCGCTTTGGTGATGCAGTCCAGCAACACTTTCGCACCGACTCTGAGGTTGCTCAGAGGGTCAAACGCAGCCAGTTTGCCGCCAAAATTGTCGTACTTATCCGTATGTACCTTTGTCATGACCTGCATCAGGCCTTGAGCGCCTACCGAGCTTTGGGCAAAAGGGTTGAAGCTTGATTCGACTGCCATGACTGCCAAAATGAGCGTGGGTTGGAGTTGCAAGCGCTGTCCTGTTTCAAACGCTTGGGCAACGATCGCACTCATGGGTTCAGGGGCGACGCGGTATTTTTTGCTGAGCCACTGCGCTAACTCAGCTTGATCTTTGGGTAGCTTGCTAGGGTTAACGGCAGTTACGCGGTCAATGGCATCCATATCCGAACCCAGTCCTGTCAGCTCAACTTGGCGATCTTGTAGCCAGCTGAGGAGATGCCATTCACTGACGTTACGCCAATCAGGGCGAAACAGCAAAGCAGCGATGGCAATAACCACCAAGAAACCAAGCGAAGAGAGTGAACGATAAATGTTTTTTAACATTAGGGTTTACACGCATAAAAACGTGCTTTTGTGAAAACGAGCGAAGTTTAGCCGCAAAATTTGTTTATTTTAAAAATAAAAGCTGATTATATACACAGCTTAAATGTTGAGCAAAATGCAGGAAAATACAGTCTTTGCAAAATAACCTGGCACAAGGCGCCTTCCTCTCTAATGAACTTTGATCTTCCGACTCTCGACCAGATGACTGGCGGTATTTTTGGCGCGATGACTTCCAGCGAACGTACGGCTCGTGTTCGAACTTGGCTCGACACAAGCCCTAACCAAGAGCATATGCAGGCGGTTTATAAGGAATTGTCGACACGCGACAAAGGCGCGTGCAGGCCGCTTCGTGAAAAACTAGATGACCTTCGCAAGACCAAAACACAAGATGGGTTGGCGCAGGAGTGGGCGGACAAAGCGCAAACATTGATCAATCAACCTAGGATGAACATTGCAGACGGCATGGCTTGGCAGCGCGATGCTGCCAAAGCGGGAGCGCCACTATCTAAAGAGCCTCTCGCCACTTTAAAGACTCAATTAGCCGAGCGCGTTGCCAAAATTGAAGATGTGCAGCACCAAGTCGCTGTGCAGCGCGAAGCCGCCGCTTTGTTTGCCCAGCGATTAGATACGCTCAGCACCAAGCCGTTGGCTGAGGTTTTAGCCCAGCGTGAGACCTTGGTTCGTGATGCGAGCGACTGGAAATCTAAATCACAAGACTTGATGGCGCGTCCTGAGTGGCAAGATATTGACGCTAAGCTGCCACCGCAACTTCAAACCGCTGAAAACCAACTCACAGCCATTTGGGGGGCTTTCTCTGCGGTCATGGATACGGCTGAAGCTGCCAAGGCCGATGGCGATGCGCCTTTGCCATCTATCCCTGTCTGGGCTGATGAAGTCCGTGCGGCGCGCGGTCAAGCACTGCCAGAAGCTAAGCGGGATAAGCCTTCCAAGCCAAAAATCGACCCAGAGCAGCGCAAAGCAGCGCACGATGCGGTGATTCCTATATTGACAAAGCTAGAAGAAGAGTTGGCGGCTGGCCACGGCAAAGCCACGGCTGGCGCAGCCAACAACCTGCGCCAAGCACTTAAAGAGCACGGTGCTTGGATTGACGGAAAACTTGATTTAGCTTGCCATGCGGCATTGGGCGCAGCGGGTGAATTGGAAGGCTGGCAGCGCTGGCGTGCCGATCAAATCCGCCAAAACCTAGTTGAACAGGCGCAAGGTTTGCTAGCCAAGCCGTTGCAAGGGCGCAAACAGCAAGACGCAATTCGCACTTTGCGCGACCAGTGGAAACAAGCCGATCAAGGCGGCATTCCGAATCACGGCCTGTGGAAGCGTTTTGACGACGCTTGCAACGAAGCGCACAAATTGGTCGAAGCTTGGCTGGAAGAAGTGAAAGCCAAGAGCGCCGTGGTGATTGCCGAGCGCACCGCTCTCTTGGAAAAACTCAAAGCTTGGGGTGTGGAGCAAAAAGCGACGATTGCTGCGCTGACAGGTGATGCCAAGCCCGATTGGAAGGGCATGCACCGCAGCTTGCATCTATTTAGTAACCAATGGCGCGAGTCGGGTCATTTGAGCGAGCGCGACTTCGACGCACTGCAAACCGCATGGAAAGCCGCGATTAAAGACGCTGCTGAACCATTAGATACCGCACAAAAAGGAACGTTTGCCCGTCGCCAAGTTTTGATCGAACAAGCCAAAGAGATGGTGGAAGCCGTCGGCAAAGGTGCTGATCTGCGTATTAACTTTGTTCGCGATTTGCAGCAACAGTGGCAAGTGGAGGCGCAAAGCGTGCCGCTGGATCGTAAAACTGAGCAAAAACAGTGGGACAACTTCAAAGCCACGATTGACAGCGCATTTGCCAAAAAAGACGAAGTACGCAATGCGTCGCGTGCAGCCTATATGGCGACTTTGAGCGTTCACGACAAAGCAGTGCTAGAGGCCTCAAAAGCGTTGGACGACGCAAATGCAACAGGCGAAGCAGGCAAGATTCAAGCTGCCATGGGCACATTGCAAGCCGCTTTGCGTGGGCAAGCGATTCAAGTTGCGGCAGCGCCTAAAGTGGACGAGGCGGCAGCGCCTCGGGCAGAAGAGTCAGCGCCAGCGCCAGTCAAAGTTGCCAAGCCTTTGGTGGCGATGCGCAGCGATGATCGTCAATCGGCCAAAGCGCCAGAGGCATCGAAATTCGGTAAAAAATCAGGCTTTGGCTCGACAGACCAAGCTGGGCGCGGCTTCCCAAGCAGGGATGCCCGTGAGCCCCGTGAAGCAAGGGGTCCAAGGCTATCGGATGAGGCTTTCCACGCACAGCGCAAAGCGATCGAACAAGCCGAATTTGCACTCAAAAAGCTGCAAATGCAAGCGCATGGCGAAGTCGTCACCACGATTTTGACCGCGTGGCAAAACCGCACGGCGGACGGCATTCCAGCGGCAAATGCGCTGGGTAAAGCGGTGAATTCAGCCACGCGCATGCAGTGGGCACAGGCGCTGGGTAAGCCTGAAGCCGCCACCGAGGCAGCGGGTACGGCGCTTTTGCGTCTTGAGATGGCAACGGGCGCTCCAACTCCAGCGGACTATTTAAACGACCGCCGCGGTTTGCAATTACAGCTTCTGACGAAACGGAACGATCCTGCGCCAAGTCAGACTTGGGGTGCGGATGTGGCCAAGGTGCTGGAGTCGGGTTATTCCGAAGCCGCTGCCAAGCGTTTGCAGGCAAATTTGAAGGCTTTGCTAAAAGCTTAAACCAGCAAGGCACCCACCAGTGCGCCAACCCCAAGCAGCCACAGCAAGTGAAGCTTGGTGCGCCACACAATCATGGCGGTGGCTGCCGACAACAACCAAAATGGCCAATCGGTGGATTTGGCATTTGCAGTTGTCAACACATACGCTGTTGATACTAAAAGTGCCAACGTGACAGGGACAAGCCCTGCTTTAAACGCCTGCACACCTAACCGTTTGTGATTGGCTGCCATCCAGCGCGTGATGCCCAATGTGAGTACGCTGCTAGGTAAGAGGATTCCAAAAAACGAGCCTGCCATGGCTGCCAAAGCGCCCAGCCAGCCCGCTGATACCAAGCCGACGTTCCAACCCATGAGCGCAATAAACAAGACATTGGGACCCGGGGCAGCTTGTGCAATCGCAATCGCGCTATTGAACTGCGCATCGGTTAGCCAACCGTGCTCGGTAACTAAATAGCGGTGGATTTCTGGCGTGGTCGTAATCGCGCCGCCAATCGCCATGAGCGAGAGCTGCATGAAGTGACTAAACAACTCCCACCAATCTTGCCAATTCAGCTGCCAAGCACTCATTGGGCACCTCTCTTTTGAAGTTGGCTGAGTTGACGATACGTCCAAAGCACCGCAGGAATGCCCACACCCAAAATCACCCAAACAAGTGGCACTCGCAAGAGCGCCACCATGCTAAATGTGACCAGTGCAGTAATGGTGAACACAGGTACGCCAATGGGGTTTGATCGAACAGTTGGCAGTAGTTTTAAGCCGACAGCGCCAATCATGCCCGCGGCAACTGCGCCCATGCCTTTAACTGCCCCTGTTACCACGGCTACATTTGCAAACTGGCTATAGAGTACGGCTAGGGTTGATACAAGAAAAAGGGGTGCAGTAAACAAGCCAGCAAGCGCAACGACGGCGCCCCGAAAGCCAAAATAGCGATCCCCCAAGATGATGCCCAAATTCACCACATTTGGCCCTGGCAGCACTTGCGAGACCGCCCAAAGCTCGGCAAACTCAGTCTGAGTGAGCCAACGTTTTTGCTCGCACAGCACGCGCTGCACAATGGTGAGAACACCGCCAAAGCCCTGTAAGGCCATGGACTGAAAGCTGAGAAAGAGATCGAGGAGGGAGGAAGGGCGCGCTGGTGCGTCAGAAAATTCGTCATGATTAGGAGCATTCATGATTCAATGATAAGCGATACTCTTATATATGACTGAAAAAATTGATTGTGTGGTGATAGGGGCGGGTGTTGTGGGCTTGGCCGTTGGCAGGGCTTTAGCGCTTCAAGGGCGCGAGGTCATGGTGCTAGAAGCCGCAAACGCCATCGGCACGGGTACAAGCTCCCGCAATAGCGAGGTCATCCACGCTGGCATTTACTACCCCCAAGGATCACTCAAGGCCAAGCTCTGCGTAGCGGGCAAGGCGATGCTCTATGACTATTGCGACTCGCGCGGCATTGGCTACAAACGCTGCGGCAAATTGTTAGTAGCGACAAATGAGGCGCAGGTCGCGCAGTTGCAAGGCATCATCGCCAAAGCGGCGGCGAACGGTGTGAATGATTTGATGCTGATCTCACGTGAAGAGGCACAAAGTTTAGAACCAGCGCTTTCCTGCGTGGCTGCTGTTCACTCACCCAGCACGGGCATTATTGACAGCCACGCGCTCATGCTTAGCTTGCAAGGCGATATTGAGAACGCAAGCAGAGAAAACGCAGGCGGCATGGTCGTTTGCAATACGGCTGTAAGCCACATGGCTATTGGCTTGCAGGGCATCCAACTCATCATGGAAGACGGCACAGAGTTAGAGGCAAGGAGCGTTATTAATTGCGCAGGCATTCATGCGCCAAGCCTTGCACGAAAAATCAAAGGCTTAGATGCCAAGCATGTTCCGAGCGAGTTTTATTGCAAAGGCAACTATTTCACGC
>JANXRP010000136.1 GCA_025352965.1 Comamonadaceae bacterium | reverse complement strand
CAAATGCTGTTTGAGTTGATGCGCGAGTTTGGCGCGGACGCATCGCGCACCTTGATGGTGGGCGACACCACGCACGACTTACAAATGGCCTTGAACGCAGGTGTGGATGCCGTGGGTGTCAGTTATGGCGCACATGAGAGTGATTTTTTGGAAACTTGTAAGCCATTGGCGATTGTCCATTCGGTGGCTGAATTGCGGGCTTGGCTGCTTGCCTAGATGAAGGCTCATGATGACTGATCAATGGATTGCACCTTATTCTGCCTACCTTGATGCGGGATTGGCGTTGGCAAGTCAAGGAGCGCATGAAGCGGCTATTCAAAAATATGATGCTGCAATTGCAGTGAATCCAAGCGTCAGCGTGGGCTATATCAATCGTGGCGTGGCTTTATTCGAGCTTAAGCGACAGAGTGATGCTTTGCAAGATTTGAACCGAGCGATCGAGCTGCAGCCCACGCTAGCTATCGCCTACAACAATCGCGGTGCGATTTTTCGATCGATGGGAGAGCAAGATGCGGCTGCGCAAGACTACACCCGAGCGATTGAGCTGGCAGGCGATGCGGCCGTTGATGCGCACGGTAATTTGGCAACTTATTACTTTGAGACGAGGCAGTATCAAAGGGCTGTGCCGTACTACGAAAAAGCGATTGGATTGCAGCCTGATTACGGATTGACGCACTGGAATTTTGGTATGTGTTTGTTGTTGTTGGGCGATCTGGCGCACGGATGGCAGGAGTACCACTGGCGTTGGCGTGTACCGTCTTATCAAGCAAGGTTTCGTCAGTTCACCGCTCCGCTTTGGCTGGGTAAAGAGTCGCTTATAGGCAAAACAATTTTGCTGCAGTGTGAACAAGGTTTCGGCGACATGATTCAGTTTTGCCGTTATAGCGCCTTGGTTGCTGCGCAAGGCGCACGCGTGTTGCTCGAAGTTCAAGCTGAATTGGTGGAACTTTGCAAAAGTTTGGACGGCGTTTCTGAAGTTTTTGCCATCAACGATCCACTGCCCAGTTTCGATTTTTATTGCCCAATGATGAGTTTGCCTTTGGCGTTTGCAACCACGCTGACAAGCATCCCTGCCCCTTCGCAATATCTGACAAGCGACTCAGTCAAAGTACAAAGATGGCAAGCTAAATTAGGCGCTAAAACCAAGCCACGTATTGGCATTGTCTGGAGTACAGATCCGCATCATCAAAGCAGTGAAAGTCGAAGCATTCCTTTGGCTGTCTTTGCAAAAATACTCTGCGATGAATATGAATTTGTGAGTTTGCAACGGATGACTTGGCCGCGCGATATGCCTGCGATGGCGTCATTGGCCATTCGCAGGTTTGAGGCCGACTTGCTTGACTTTTCTGAGACGGCTGCACTGTGCGAATGCATGGACTGGGTGGTGAGTGTGGACACCTCGGTTGCGCATTTGGCAGGGGCGCTTGGCAAGCCCGTCTCTATTTTGATTCACGTCAATAACGATTGGCGTTGGCTCTTGGATCGCAGCGACAGCGTGTGGTATCCCAGTGCCACGCTTTACCGTCTACAAGTCGGAGACGACTGGGCGGGGGTGGCAGCGGCAGTGCGAGAAGATTTGATGCAGAGCTTGGCTTCATAAAAATTAACAACGGTTTTCTAGAATGACGTTATGAAAAAATCTTTTATAACAATCGGACTTGTTGGCATCGCTGCGGTTGCTGCAGGCGCATGGTGGTTGATGCAGGCTAAAACTGACGCGCCTACTTATAAAACTGCCAAGATTGAACGCGGTAATTTGCAAGCTACGGTGTCAGCCAGTGGTGCGGTGAATCCTGTGACGCAAGTCTCGGTCGGTACGCAAATCTCGGGGCAAATTAAAGATCTGTATGTGGACTTCAACTCCGAGGTTCGCGCTGGGCAATTGATTGCACTCATTGACCCCGAGACGTATGAGTACCGCGTGCGCCAAGCGCAAGCCGATGTCGATGCTGCCAAGGCCGCGCTTTTGACCCAGCAAGCGGGCTTGTCCAAAGCCAAAGTCGATGCCGACTTTGCCATGCGCGACGCAGAGCGAAAAAAACAATTGGTGGAAAAGCAATTTATTGCAGCAAGCGAAGCCGATAGTTCGTTGGCTGTGGCACACAGCTTGATGGAGAGCGTGAAGGTAGTTGAGGCGCAAATCAAGTCCGCTGTGGCAACTGTGGCGCAGCGCGAAGCTGCATTGGCACAGGCTCGTATTGATTTAGAGCGCACCAAGATTACCTCACCCGTGCGCGGTATCGTTATCAAACGTGCAATTGAAAAAGGCCAAACCGTGGCGGCATCGTTGCAGTCCCCCGAGCTGTTTGTGATTGCACAAAATCTGCGCGACATGCAGGTTGAGGCCAGTATTGACGAGAGTGACGTAGGGCGTATCAAGAGTGGTCAGCGCGCCACGTTTACGGTGGATGCTTTCCCAGGCCAGACGTTTGAGGGCACGGTAAACCAAGTGCGCAAAGCGGCGCAAAACGTGGCGAACGTGGTGACGTATGTGGCGGTGGTTGGCTTTGCTAACAACGATGGACGTTTGCTGCCTGGCATGACGGCCAATGTGCGTGTGGTGACAGATTTACGCGAGAACGTTCTCAAGATTCCTAACGCGGCGCTACGCGTCAAGATTGCTGGCATCGAGCCAAGTTCCCCAGCGCCGAATGCGCCAGCTAGCACTCCCGCAACAAGCCAATTGGGGTCAGGTAGCGTTCTCTCTTCATTGCATTTCGAGAGCCGTACCCGCCCCCAATTGTTCGCTGCTTATGCTCAAGGTGCTCCTAGCGCGATGCGCGAACGATTAGTGGAAGGCCTGCAATTGAGTAGCGAACAACAATCCAAGTTGGATGCGGTACTGGGCGCGCTGCGTCCTAAATTTATGGCGTTACGTGATATGAGCGAAGCTGAACGCGTGGTTGCCCGTGAGAGCGTGACGGCTGAGATGCGTACGAAAGTCAATAGTTTTTTAACCTCCGAGCAAAAAACGAAATATCTAACGATGCAGGCGGCAAGCCCGCAGGCCAATCTACAGGCCGATGCCATCAAACCCCCTGCGGGCGGTGTTGCACCTGCCATCACGGGACAGGGCCCGTTGGTGGATGTGCGTAATCGCTTGGTGACCGAGCTGCAAATGCCGCAAGCACAAGCGGATAAATTGGATGCCATCTACGCAGCTAATCGCCCCAAGTTTGGCGCGCTTCGTGAGCTACCCGAGGCGGAACGTGCGCGGGCACGTGATCGCATCAGCGCGGACATTCGTGCCCAAATCGAAACCATCTTGACCCTCGCGCAAAAGCCTCGTTATGCACAGCTAGTGGCTGAAGCGGCTAGTCGCCAAGGCGCTAATTCACGTGGACGCATCTACCTGCAAGCAGCAGACGGCAAACCCGTGGCTTACAACGTACGGCTTGGCATTACGGACGGCACATCGACCGAACTGATGGTGATGCCAAACTCACCCAACGTGGACAAGTTGATTGAAGGTGCGACGGTGATTACGGGTGTGAGCGCCAGCCCTTCAAGCAGCGCCCCCAAAGCGCCTAGCGGTCCGCGCTTGCCGTTTTAGTCCTTCGCGCTAAGTCACCTTATGCCGCTCATTACTGCGACTAATCTCACCAAAAGCTACATCATGGGCGATCAAACCGTGCATGCTTTGCGCGGGGTGTCGCTATCGATTGAGGAAGGCGCATTTGTCGCCATCATGGGCGCATCGGGTTCAGGCAAATCGACGCTGATGAACATCATGGGATGTTTGGATTTACCTTCGTCGGGCGAATACCGACTAGCAGATGAAGCGGTGGAAGGCATGACTTCCGACGACCTTGCCTCGATTCGCAATCGCCGCATTGGCTTCGTGTTTCAACAATTTAATTTGTTACCTCGAACTTCGGCGCTGGAAAACGTCGAACTGCCGATGGTCTACGCGGGTGTCCCCGCGTCAGAGCGCCGAGCCAAGGCGCTGGCAGCCTTGCAAAAGGTGGGATTGGGGGAGCGAACAGGACACACACCTGCCGAGCTCTCGGGCGGGCAGCAGCAGCGGGTGGCGATTGCACGGGCGCTGGTCAATAACCCTCAACTGATCTTGGCGGACGAGCCAACAGGCGCACTGGATTCTCAAACGTCCGAGGACATCATGCGGCTCTTGACTGAGTTAAACGCGCAAGGCATGACTGTGGTTCTGGTCACGCATGAAGCGGACATTGCTGCTTGGGCGCGGCGCAAGATGGTGTTTAAAGATGGTTTGATGATTGAGGACATCACGCAATGAATTTGATGACCGCCATTAAGTCTGCCTTGCGCGCTTTAGCTGCGAATACGCTACGGTCTATTCTCACGATGCTGGGGATCATTATTGGTGTGGCCGCCGTCATCACCATGATTGCGGTGGGTAGTGGCGCAACCGAGCGTGTGCAAGAGCAAATGAAGGGGCTAGGCTCCAACATCATGCTGGTGCTGCCAGGCGGCGTGACAGCAGGCGGTGTACGGCTGGGAGCTCAGACGGGGCAAGGCCTGACCGAGGAAGATGCACTTGCTATCTCTAAAGATGTGCCCGAGGTGCAAGTGGCAGCGCCGTCTTTGCGTACCGCTGCGCAGGTGGTGGTGGGCAACGTCAACTGGAGTACTAGCATCATGGGTACGACCAACGATTATTTGGAGGCGCGTGAGTGGCCACTGGCCAGTGGCCGTAGTTTTGAAGCGTCGGATTTGCAAGGTTCGGCTAAGGTCGCCATCATTGGTAAAACGGTGGCGCGTGAACTCTTTGGCGATGCCGATCCGATTGACCAAGTGATCCGCGTCAAAAAAATCCCTGTCACCGTGATTGGTTTATTGGAAGCAAAAGGTCAAAACTCGCTGGGGCAAGATCAAGACGATCTTGTGGTGGTGCCAATCTCCACGTATCGCAATCGTATTCAGGGCAGTGCCACTGGCGGCAAGTTGCGCCGCGTCGGCGTGATTAGTGTGAAGGTGCGTGAGGGGCAAAGCATGAAAGCTGCGGAGGACGGTATTACAGAATTGCTCAAGCAGCGTATGAAGGTACAGCCAGGCGCAGATGCACCGTTCTCCATTCGTAACCTCACCGAGATTTTGCAAGCGCAAGAAGCATCGAGTCGCATCATGACGCTGCTCTTGGCTGCCGTAGCGGGTATCAGCCTCATTATTGGCGGCATCGGCATCATGAACATCATGCTGGTGAGTGTGACCGAGCGCACGCGCGAGATTGGTCTTCGGATGGCGGTGGGGGCAAGGGGTAAA
>JANXRP010000134.1 GCA_025352965.1 Comamonadaceae bacterium | reverse complement strand
GGGTGAGCTCACAGGCGGACGCAATGACGTGGTGCTGGCAGGACTCAATCACAAGTTGGGCTGGCGCGGCACAACGAACACGCTGCTTAATTTTGGTGAAGGCGCGTTCAAGCCCGATGGCGGCGCTGGTGCAGGCGCGATTGGCTACTTGGTCGGCAAACCAGGCGAGGGCTTACGCTGCATGTTCCACATGATGAACGAAGCCCGCATCGGCATTGGTATGGCGGCAACCATGCTGGGCTTGGCGGGCTATTACGCCTCGCTGGATTACGCCAAAAATCGTCCGCAAGGCCGACCCATCACGGGAGCGGGCAAGGACGCTGCTGCGCCGCAAGTTCGTTTGATTGAACATGCTGACATTAAGCGGATGCTCTTGGCGCAAAAGTCGTATGGCGAAGGCGCACTGGCTTTGGCGCTTTATTGCGCTAGGCTTGTCGATGAGATGCACACGGCAGAGGCGGATGCGGCGAATGAAGCGCGTTTGCTTTTAGAAGTCCTCACTCCCATTGTGAAGAGCTGGCCGTCTGAGTGGTGCTTAGAGGCCAACAGTTTGGCGATTCAAATCCACGGCGGTTATGGTTACACACGTGATTTTCCAGTCGAGCAATATTGGCGCGATAACCGCTTGAACATGATTCACGAGGGCACGCACGGCATTCAAGCTTTGGATTTGCTGGGGCGCAAGGTGTTGATGGAGGAGGGCAAGGCTTATGGCGTGCTCGTTGCACGCTTCAAAGCCACGATTGATAAGGCTTCCCAGATGCCGGCCCTACAGACCCATGCGGTAGCGCTACGCGAGCACGCCAACAAAATTGATGTGGCAAAAAATGCCGCGTGGTCAACGGGAAAACCATCTGAAGCGCTTGCGAACGCCGTCCCCTTTATGCAGGCATTCGGTCATGCCGTTTTAGCTTGGATTTGGCTAGATGTGGGCATGACTTGCGTGGGTAAAACGGATGATGCATCGTTAGGTCGCCTAGGTGCAATGCAATTCTTTTTTAACTACGAGTTGCCTAAGATTGACGCTTGGCTCAATGTGGTCAGCAGTCGCGATTCGACCTGTGCTGACTTACCAGAAAACGCTTTTTAAATTTTTATTTTTGATTTGGAGTAACGTAATGACCACTAGAACGATTCAACAACTGTTTGACCTCGGCGGTAAGACCGCGCTTGTCACAGGCGGCTCACGTGGCCTAGGGCTTCAAATGGCGCAAAGCCTTGGCGAAGCGGGCGCGAAGGTGGTGCTGTCTTCGCGCAAAGCCAGTGATTTAGAAGAGTCCGTTGCTGTACTTAAAGCGCAAGGTATTGACGCCAGCTTTATTGCGGCTGATTGCGCTCAAGAGCTAGACATCACAAGGCTTGCCGACGAATCAATTGCGCGTCTGGGTCATGTTGATATTTTGGTCAACAACGCAGGCGCAGCATGGGGCTCGCCTGCCGAAGACCATCCTGTGGATGCTTGGGATAAGGTGATGAATCTCAATATTCGTGGCTATTTTTTGCTGAGCCAGCAAATTGCCAAGAAGTCGATGATTGCTCGCAAATCGGGCTCCATCATCAATCTTGCATCTATCGCGGGCCTCGGTGGCAATCCTGCGGGCATGAACACCATTGCCTACAACACCAGTAAGGGCGCGGTCATTAACTTCACCCGCGCCTTGGCGGCAGAGTGGGGCAAGTACAACATCCGCGTCAATGCGGTATGCCCAGGCTTCTTCCCTAGCAAAATGACTTACGGACTTTTGGCTGCGATGGGTGAAGACAAGCTCAAAGAAGGTGCACCACTTGGCCGTTTGGGTGACGACGAAGACTTGAAAGGTTTGACCTTGCTCTACGCATCAAACGCGGGCAAGCACATCACAGGTCAGTGGATGGCTGTGGACGGCGGCGTATCGATCGTGACAGGCGGATAAATCATGTCCGCAGATTCATTTGCGGCCAAAGGTTTTGGCGTAGAAATTCCATTCGTCAAGCTGCTGGGATTCGATCTCACCCGCTTTGAGGGCGGCGAATCCACCATCCTCTACACGCCCAAGCCAGAGCACGCCAATTCGTTTGCGGTGGCGCATGGCGGGGTAGTGATGACGCTTTTGGATGTGACGATGGCGACAGCGGCGCGTAGTGCCCAGCAAGAGATGGGTGTGGTCACGATTGAAATGAAAACAACTTTCATGCGGCCTAGCCCGCTTGGCCTACTTACTGCCAAAGGCAAACTCATCCACCGCACGGTCACGATGGCATTTACCGAAGCGTCCATTTATGATGAAGCAGGCAGAGTGTGCGCGCACGCCACGGGAACGTTCAAGTACGTGAAGCGTCTGCTACCTGCAAGAGCCACATCTCAAATTTCAACCGATTAATTTTTTTATTCCAGGAGACTTTTATGCCTATCAATCAACAAATCGTTTTAGACAACCGCCCTGTGGGTGATGCCGTGGCTAGCAACTTCAAGCTCGTCTCTGTGCCCACGCCTAGCTTGAAGGATGGTGAGGTGTTGGTCAAGCACCACTACTTGAGCCTTGACCCCTACATGCGCGGGCGCATGAATGACAGCAAGAGCTATGCAGCTGCGCAGCCGCTGGGCGAGCACATGATTGGCGGCACAGCTGGGGAGGTGATCGAATCCAAGAGCGCTAAATTTGCGGTGGGCGATAAGGTGGTCGGCATGGGCGGTTGGCAAGAGTACAGCGTTGTGTCCGATTCAGTCGTGGGTATGCTGCGCAAAGTCGATACGACGCACATCCCGCTATCAAACTATCTTGGCGCAGTGGGTATGCCTGGCGTGACGGCTTGGTACGGCTTAGTCAAAATTTGCAATCCCAAAGCGGGCGAAACCGTTTGCGTGACTGCTGCCTCGGGTGCGGTCGGTAGTGCCGTGGGTGTACTTGCCAAGGCACGCGGTTGCCGCGTGGTGGGTATTGCTGGTGGTAAAGACAAATGTGATTACGTCGTCAATGAACTTGGCTTTGATGCCTGTATCGACTACAAAGAACACACGGACGGCAAGGCGCTCAACAAGGCACTCAAAGAAGCTGCGCCAAACGGCATTGATTGCTACTTTGAAAACGTGGGCGGCTGGATCATGGATACGGTCTTGCAGCGTATGAACGCTTTTAGTCGCATGGCCATTTGCGGAATGATTGCAGGCTACAACGGTGCGCCGATGCCACTGGCTAATCCTGCGCTGATTTTGGTCAATCGCATGAAGATTGAAGGTTTCATCGTTGCTGAGCACATGGAAGTGTGGCCAGAGGCTTTGAAAGAACTGGGCATGCTGGTGGCGACTAAAAAACTGAATGCACGTGAATCGGTTGCCAATGGCATTGCGGCTGCACCAGAAGCGTTTTTGGGATTACTCAAAGGCAAAAATTTTGGCAAACAATTGGTGAAGATGGTTTAAAGGAGATGGGCATGTCTGACTTGATTCTTCACCACTATCCCAATTCGCCATTTGCAGAAAAAATCCGATTAACGTTTGGACTTAAAAAGTTGGCGTGGACATCCTGTGATGTCTCGCCCATCATGCCCAAGCCCGAGCTGCAAGCCTTGACGGGTGCCTATCGCCGCGTGCCCGTGCTGCAAATTGGCGCAGATGTGTATTGCGATACGCTGCTGATTTGTGAAGTGCTAGAGTCGTTGAATCCTGCTCCAAGCCTTTACCCACAAGGGCAGACGGGACTTGCACGCACGCTGGCGCAATGGGCAGATGGAACTTTGTTTTCTACAGCAATGGCGTACAACTTTTCGCCCAAAGGTGGCATGGAGTATGCGCGGTTAAATCCGACTCAAGATATGAAGGCGTTTGCCATGGATCGCGGCGCGATGCGCGGTGGTGCGCCGCGCATGTATCCAGGGGATGCAGCCGCAGCGTACAAATCTTATTTGCGCCGTATCGCGACGATGCTGGAGAGCTCGCCGTTCGTGCTCGGCGATCAGGTGTCCGTGGCCGATTTAGCCATCTACCACCCGCTATGGTTTACGCGCCGCTTGCCAGCGGTTGCTGATGTGCTCGCAAGCAATGCAGCGATCTTGCCATGGATGGATAGAGTCGCCGCGTTGGGTCATGGCAAGCGCAATAGCACGGAGTTGTCACGCGGTGAATCTTTAGAAATCGCCCGCCAAGCCACACCAGATATGGCTTTCAGCAGTGCCAATTTTCAAGACGAACACGGCATTCCACTAGGCACCCTGGTGACCATCACGGCGGAAAGCTTTGGTTTAGAAGTGACGAGTGGCACGCTTGTCGCTGCTACTCGCACACGCTTCACGCTGCGTCGCGAGCATGAGTTGACGGGGGTTGTTCACGTGCATTTCCCGCGCATTGGATTTGTTTTAAAGAAGGCTGAAGCCTAAACGTAAAGGTTGTTTCATGATTACTGATTTCAAAAATAAAACAGCTGTCCTCACAGGCGCAGGCTCTGGCTTTGGATTGGAGTGCGCACGCATTGCCGCTGCTCGTGGCATGAATATCGTGATGGTTGATGTGCAGCAAGACGCACTCGATAAAGCCGTTACCGAGATCACAGGCATGGGCGCGCAGGTGCTGGCCATGCGCGTGGACGTGGCGAACGCCGAGGCTATGAAAGCCCTATCCGACGCGGTATTGGCACGGTTTGGTGCGCCGCATTTTGTGTTTAATAACGCTGGTGTGGGTGCGGGTGGTTTGATTTGGGAGAGCTCACTACTCGACTGGAAGTGGGTCATGGACGTGAACGTCATGGGCGTGGTGCACGGCGTGCATTTCTTTACGCAGATGATGCTCGATGCGGCAAAAAAGGATGTCACTTATCAAGGGCACATCGTCAATACGGCTAGCATGGCGGGCTTACTCAATCCACCGAACATGGGTGTGTACAACGTGAGCAAAAGCGCGGTGGTGAGTCTGACGGAGTCGCTGTATCAAGACCTTCGGCTTGTCACGGATCAAATCAGTGCATCGGTGCTATGCCCATTTTTTGTACCGACCAACATTACGCAAAGCCAGCGCAATCGTCCAACGGCGCTTTCTGGCGGCAAGCTGACGAAGAGCCAATTGATTGGACAAGCGCAATCTGACAAAGCAGTGGGTAGCGGCAAATTGACGGCGCTTGATGTAGCCAATGCCGTGTTTGCAGCGCTGGAGGCTGATCGCTTTTATATCTATAGCCATCCACACGCGCTGGCTGGCGTGCAGGACCGTATGGAAGATTTGGTGCTGATTCGAAATCCGACCGATCCGTTTAAATCTAAGCCTGAGATTAGGGCGAAGTTGAAAGCGGCACTGAGAGCCGACTAATGATGTGCCCCCCAAACGGGGGGCGGACGCGAAGCGCGGGGGGAAGGCGGTTGTGATGCAAATGAGCTAATCTGCGACACTACTGTCTTCCCCCCTGTCGCATGGCGACATCCCCCCGTTCGGGGGGAACTTGGTTACTGATATTTAGAAAGTATTTGTAGGTTTATTTCTGTGGATTTATTTAAGCAACTCGCCAATGAGATTAAGGTTGGCATTCATCAAATTAAAGCGGCAGTAGAACTAATGGATAGCGGGGCAACCGTCCCGTTTATCGCCCGCTATCGCAAAGAAGTCACAGGCGGGTTAGACGACATTCAGCTGCGTGAATTGGAAGCAAGGTTGTCCTATTTGCGCGAGTTAGAAGATCGACGCACCGTCATCATTAAAACGATTGAAGCGCAGGGCAAGCTCACACCTGAGTTGAATGCTTTGCTGCTTACTGCTCCAAGCAAGCAAGAGTTAGAGGATATCTATACGCCTTACAAGGTCAAACGCCGCACCAAAGGGCAGATGGCTCGCGAGGCAGGGCTAGAGCCGCTTGCAGACGCACTGTTCGCGCAGCCCAGTCTGGATGCGGCTTGCGAGGCATTGCCTTATGTGCAAGCGACGAAGCCCGAGGACGGCGCAGACTTCACATCGGTTGCGCTGGTGCTGGACGGCGTGCGTGATATTTTGTCCGAGCGCTGGGCAGAGGATGCGAAACTCGTTCAATTGATGCGCGAATGGCTTTGGACGAATGGCGAGCTGCAAAGCAAATTAGTGGCAGGAAAAAACGAAGCCGACGCTGAGATTGCAAAGTTTCGCGATTACTTTGATTACTCCGAGTCCATATCCCGCGTGCCCTCGCACCGTGCGCTGGCGGTTTTTAGGGGCAGGGCGCAAGAGTTTTTGGATGTGAAAGTGCTGATCCTGACTGATCCTGAAGATGCAAAGGCAGCAACATTCTCGGCACTCGCAGAGGGTCGGATAGCAGCGCATTTGAAATGGACGAACCAAGATCGTGCCAGCGATGCACTCATCAAAAAAACGATTTTGTGGACGTGGCGCGTCAAGCTGTCGCTCTCCACTGAGCGCGATTTGCTGACCCGCCTTCGGGAAGCTGCCGAAGTGGTGGCCACCAAAGTGTTTGCAGACAATCTGCGCGATCTGTTACTGGCCGCCCCTGCAGGCCCCAAAGTCGTGATGGGGCTTGATCCTGGGATTCGCACGGGTGTGAAGGTGGCGATTGTGGATAGCACGGGCAAATTACTCGACACCGCGACGATTTACCCGCATGAGCCTCGCCGCGAATGGGAGGGATCGCTCTTCACGCTCGCTAAGCTGTGCCAGCATCACCGCGTGGAACTCATCGCTATTGGCAACGGTACAGCCAGCCGCGAGACGGACAAGTTGGCGGGTGAACTTATTGCCAAATTCAAACTGAACAACGTACACATGCAAAAAATCGTGGTGAGCGAAGCGGGTGCATCGGTGTACAGCGCGTCTGAGTACGCAAGCGCTGAGATGCCTGATGTGGATGTGAGCATTCGCGGCGCGGTCAGCATTGCACGGCGGTTACAAGATCCTCTCGCTGAGTTGGTAAAAATTGACCCTAAAAGCATTGGCGTGGGGCAGTATCAACATGATTTGAATCAAGGCGATTTAGCGAAGGCGTTGGATGCCGTGGTGGAAGATTGCGTGAACGGTGTGGGCGTCGATTTGAATATGGCCAGCGTGCCCTTATTGACAAGGGTTTCAGGGCTATCTGCCTCGCAGGCCAAGCAGCTTGTGGCTTGGCGCGATGCCAACGGCGCGTTTACTAATCGCCAACAGTTGCTAAAAGTGCCTAGTCTGGGTGCCAAAGCGTTTGAGCAGTGCGCGGGATTTTTGCGCATCCGTGATGGTGACAACATGCTCGATAGAACCAGTGTTCACCCCGAGTCGTATGACAAGATGCAAGCGCTGCTGCAGGCAGCCAAAATCACGTTTGAAAAACTGCTGGGCGATGCGCGCGACCCACGGCCTGACTTTAAAGTGGCCAAACTCACGGATGGTGTGAACGACATCACCGACTTGCGGGGTGGCATGATTTTGGAAGGTACGGTGAGCAACGTGGCGCAATTTGGCGCGTTCATCGATTTGGGTGTACATCAAGATGGACTCGTTCATGTCAGCCAAATGGCGGCTCGGTTTGTGAGTGACGCGCGCGAGGTGGTGAAGACAGGTGATATTGTGAGCGTTAAAGTGATGGAAATTGACGTGGCACGCAAACGTATTGGTCTGTCGATGAGGCTGGATGTCACGGCTGGTAAGGCTGGCCCCAATGCCATGATGTCAGCCTTCGCCAAACTAAAGAAGTAACGCTAGCATGACTCAAGCACTCGCCATTTACGCAGGAAAAAAAGCCAAAGCGCACATTGCAAAAAATGGCTTGCAAGCCAAAGATATTCGCGTGGTGGCGGGCGCAGCAGGTGGCCCGAAAGGCTTGCTGCTCTTGGGTTTGGATAAATTTATTTTTGGCGAATGGCTTAAAACGTCCAGCCAGCCCGTTGATTTGCTGGGCGCATCGATTGGCGCATGGCGTATGGCAACGGCGTGTATGGATGACTGCGAAGCTGGATTTGAGAGACTGACAAAGGACTACATCGCTCAAGATTACGAGCCCGTGTATAACCAGCGCGGCAAGCGAGTGATGCCAAGCGCCGAGTTTGTGAGTACGGAGTTTTCAAAGGCGCTCGTTTCATTTTTTGAAAATCATCTGCAAGAGGTACTCAATCATCCGCGCTACAACTTGCATATCATTACCTCGCGTGGTCGTGGATTTTTACGCCAAACGCAATCTGATAAAAGGCTGCAAGTCCGCACGATGCTTGGCTTTGCGGCGGCTTACTTTGCTAACTTAGCCGCTCGCCGTGCGATGGGTGGATTGATGGAACGAGTGGTGTTTAGCAGTGGATACGATGAGGGTGAGTTGCCGTTTGATACTTCCGATTACGCGACGCAGCAACTACCCCTCGTGCAAGCCAATTTCTACGCGGCTTTGCAGGCATCTTGCTCCATCCCATTTGTTTTGAATGCAATGAATGACATTGCAGGTGCGCCGCAAGGTTCGTACTGGGACGGTGGGTTGACAGACTATCACTGTCACATGAATTACGCGGGCAAGTTACATGATGATGAGATTGTGTTGATCCCTCATTTTCAAAAGCACTTGATTGCGGGATGGTTGGATAAGGCGCTCAAGTGGCGGCATAAAAGCACCACATTTTTAGACAATGTCGTGGTGCTGGCACCAATGCTAGAGTGGGCGCGAACATTGCCAGATGGCAAGATTCCTGATCGGCAAGATTTCCATGTTTATGCGGACAACTTTGCTGGGCGCGAAAAAGCTTGGAGTGGGGCGGTGATTCAAAGCGAGCAACTAGTGCGAGAATTCAAGGAATTCCTCCATCTGCAAGATCATCAACGCATTCAAGTTCTCTAAGCTCTTTAAGTTCTTTTATGACCTACATTACCCAGCCTGCAAAGCCAATTCGTAAAGCTGTTTTTCCTGTTGCGGGTATGGGCAGCCGCTTCCTTCCTGCGACCAAAGCTATCGCCAAAGAGATGTTGCCTATTGTGGACAAGCCCCTCATTCAATACGCGGTGGAAGAAGCGATTGCAGCGGGCATCACCGACATCATTTTTGTAACAGGACGCACCAAGCGCAGTATTGAAGATCACTTTGATAAAGCATATGAACTAGAGACGGAACTGGAGGCGCGCGGCAAAGCTGACTTGCTTGCTATTGCACGGGGCACATCGCCCAAAGGCATTAACTTTAGCTATACGCGGCAGTCCGAGCCACTCGGTCTTGGCCATGCTGTGCTGATGGCGAAGGCGTTGGTGGGCGATGAGCCATTTGCCGTCATTCTTCCTGATGACTTTATTGACGCTAGGGCAGGCGGTGAGGGCGCTTTAACTGAAATGATACAAGCCTACAAAACTCATGGTGGTGCGAGCGTACTGGCAGTGCAAAACGTCGAGCGTAGTCAAACGGCTAGTTACGGCATCGTGTCGACTACGGCGCTTGATACCTTGAATGAAATCGTGACAGATATTGTTGAAAAACCAAAGCCAGAAGTTGCCCCAAGCACCTTGGCAGTTGTCGGACGTTACATCTTGGATGCTGATATTTTTTCATATATTGAAAATATCAAGCCTGGTGCGGGCGGTGAATTGCAGTTAACCGATGCGATTGCTGCGATGCTGAAAGATAAACCCGTGATTGCGAATCGATTTACGGGTACACGCTATGACTGCGGCTCGAAGCTAGGTTACTTGCAGGCGACGGTGGCTTGTGGGCTTAAGCATCCTGAGACGAGGGATGACTTCAGAGCGTATCTCAAGGCAGCAAGCTAGCTGCTTTGGCGTAGTCTTCGGGTATGCCAATATCTAAGAACGTGGCATCGCAAATATAGCCTGAAAGTTGACCTGCTTGAGCGAGCTGGGGTAGGCAGCTAGATTCAAACGAAAAGGTATCTGGATAGCCGGCAAGGATAGTTTGCAAGGTCGCAGCTTGGATGTAATAACAGCCTGCGTTGATATTAGCGTGATCACTTGGATCTGCGCGAAAACCGCTGATACGTCCACTTGCTTCAAGTACGACTGATCCGTACCGATCATTTAACGGCAAGGGTTTGACTGATAGAGAAACAGGGACATGCTTAGCCATCGCAAATCCAATCAGCTCAGAGACATTGGCCTCGTACCACGTGTCACCGTTGAGGATCAAATCTGGTTGCCAATCGGTTGCAAGATGGTTGAGCGCGTATTTGATCGCACCGCCAGTACCAAGCGGCACATTCTCGCGGATGTATTGTATGGAGGCTGACTCAAAGCTATCGCTAAAATAATCGATGATGGTGTCAGCCTTGTACCCAACGGACAACACAAACTGAGTCACGCCTTGTAATTGGTAGTAGCGTATGAGGTGCGCTAAAAATGGTTCACCCCGCACGTCGGCCATGGGTTTGGGGACATCTTTGACAACGCTTTGCAGCCTTGTTCCGAATCCACCAGCCAGTATCAATGCTGTTAATTTTTTCATGCAAAGAGACGCTGATTAGTAAGCTTTATGTTCATAAAACCAAGCCACGATTTTTTGAATACCAAGACTGAGCTCCGTTTGCGGTAGCTCTTTAAGTGCGTTCGTTGTCTTGTCTATATTCAAACATTTAGAAGTTGCACCCACATAACGTGCTGTGTCATATTCAATTTTGGATACATCGTAGCCAACGGATGCACAGATAAGCCTTGCAAAGTGTCGAATCGTGTGTTCTGTGCCTGCGCCAATATTAAAAATATCATTGGCTGTTTTTTGATTGAGATCCCACATGATGTGAATAAAGTCATCCAACCAAACGAGCTCTCTTTTTTGCAGGCCATCACCCCAGAGCACAACAGGTTCCGCGTATTCATGACCACGAATAATCTTGCGAATTAAATCGAAAATAAAATGCATTTGACGTCCATCCGTGTGGTAACCCGTGCCGTAAAGCGTGGAGGGGACAATGCACAGGTAGTTCAAGCCAAACTGCTGATGTAAGGCTCGAGCACCTTGATACAGCATTCGCTTGGTCATCGCATAGGTATAGAGGCTGGGCGTTGGCTCACCATCCATATATTCTGATTCGCGCAGATTTGACCCTTCTGCGTAGGCGCAGCTGGTGCCCATGAATACGAGCTTGGCTTGTGGTTGTTGGCTTTGCCAAAAATCTAGTACATGCGTGTTGATCTTCTGGTTAATCACCCATTGCTCACCTGGATGTTTGAGACAAAAATCACCCGCTTGCGTCCAAGCTGCTAGATGAATAATTTGATCCCATTTCGTGTGGTTGAAGCTTAAAAGACTATCACTTCTCGTCAGATCACAATTTTTTGAATCCAGCGATTGCACGGCATGACCAGCGCTTTGTAAAAATTGATTAAGTGCCGTACCTAAAAATCCACTGCCGCCTGTTAAAAGAATGTTCATGATCGGGGGTTTTTAACGAGCAAGTGCTAAATGGGTAAAGAAAGCATGATTGAAAGGCTGCTGCAGGAGTGTTTCAGGATCGAACAGCACTCCAAATAAGGCTAGGCGCAGCTGCGTATCGGTCATCATTTGATCAATTAACCAATGCTCCGCTAAATTGGTGTAGCCATAAAAATGAAGCAGGAGTGCGTGGATGACGATTGCGATATCGTTTTCAGGTTTTATTTCCCTTGTAAATACCGCATCCGAGTAAGCGAGATTTCCATGACTGACTCGGTGGCGGTTGGGTGTTTTTCGTTTCCAAAATTCATTTTTCATATCAATCAAGTCAAAACCTTGGCGATTGATATGGGTGAGGCTCTCTCCCAATGTTTTTTCGCCAACATAAAGCGGTGTATTGCGCAGCTCTGCTTGCAATAAGGCGCATGCTTTGAGTACACCAGCGCACGAATCCAACACGGCAAGATCCGAGCCTTCAAGATCTAATTTGAGGTAATGAATCTGGAGTAGTCCATGCTCTTTCAGTATTTCTGGCAAAGTCGTTGTTGCCATGTTGATCCGCTTTACCTCTTGATAAAACGACTCAATCCCGTATGTTGCTACTTCATTTGGGTAAACCTCATTGAGTCCACTACACATAGAGAACTGGCGCTCAATCAGCGTGCCTAAGCCAATAGCATCACTGACGGCCAAGCCTGATACAACAATATTTTTTGAAAAAAGGCTGCTGTTCGATTCACCAGGTGTTAAGGCATCAATTGAGATCGACACTGCATATTTAGTAAACCAATCAGGCAAGGGCGTCACGGCATTGCCTGAGGATCCTAGATCAGCGATGACGATGGGATGCGTGAGACTAGATAACGCATGTTGCAGCACTTGAATGGCTTGGGAAGAGGGCATTGCGGCAGTCCAATTAAGCTGGATTAACAGGGAAATAAAACTCGACGCCAGCGTCTATGAGGTGTTGATTATTTTTAAGAATTTCGTTTTTGAAATTCCATGCAAATACGTAATAAACATCAGGTTTTTCAGTTAACTCATCTTCTATGACGATAGGGATATGCATGCCAGGCGAGTAGAGACCTTTGCGGAGCTTATTTTTTTCAGTTAAACATTCAATTAAATCGGGTCCTACGCCAAAATAATTGAGCATGGTGTTGCCTTTGACTGGCGCACCAAACCCCCAAATACGCTTGCCACTCGCTTTTGCTGCGCGCAGATAAGCTACGTTCTCTAACTTCATCTGCTTGATGCGGTCGTGGAAGGCGTGATAGGCCTCAATCTTGTTGCAGTCGCTGGCATCTTCAGTTTGACGCATAGCTATCAATTGCGCCGAAACGGGTCTTGCGCCTTTGTGCCCGACGTAGCCGATGATGGATCCGCCGTGAATCGAGGCTAGCCGTGCATCAAACATTTCTAATCCGTGGCGATTGAGCAGTGTTTCAATGGTCTCTAGCGTGTAGTAGAGCAAATGCTCGTGGTAGATTTGATCAAAGGCTAGATTCTCCATGATGCTTTTCATGTAGAGAAATTGAACAACAAACACGCCATCGTCATTTAAGCCTAGTCGGATGCCTTCGCAAACCGAGTGCAACTCTTCCAAATGGAAGAAGACACCTGAGGCATTAAAAATATCAAATTTTCTGTCAAGCTTTTTAATAGTTGCTTCATTAAAGAAAGCTTGCAATGTGGGCACACCCGCATCGTTCGCCATTTTGGCCGTCGTCATTGACGATTCAACACCTAGCACGTCGTAGCCTAAGCGCTGGAAGTGCTTGAGCTGCGTCCCGTCATTGGAGCCGATATCCAGCACAGATTTTTGCTTCTTATCTTTGAAGAATCGAATATCTACTTGCTCAGCCACTTCTCTGAAATGGGCGTCAAGGGATTTTGTGACACCTGATAAGTAGGTGTGGTCACCGAACATAATTTCTTTTTTAACGGTGTAATCCAGCTGCGATGTACGGCAATTTTTGCAGTAAACCAACCGAAGTGGGTAATAGGGCTCTTTGCCCACTTCTTCAAGTTGCAAGAAATGGTTACACCAAGGCTGATCGCCAAGATCAACAACGGGTGTTAGCTCGGTTGAATCACAAACGCGGCACTGCATATCAATCATTCAATCTAAACATTGGCGTAGACGCTGTCTCGCAAAATGGTGTAGCCTTTAATGAGCTCTTTGATGCCACGATCCAGTCCCCACTCTGTGACAAAACCTGTTTTTGCTAGTTTTGCATTAGACACAATGTAATCGCGCTTATCGGGATCTTCACCAATCGGTGCTTCTAAAAAAACGAAGTTGGGAACGTGTTTTTGAATGGCTGCAGCCAGTTCAAGTTTGGAAAGATTAGCTGATTCAAGTCCGACGTTGTACGCATTGCTTTTCATCGCATCAAAGTGATCAATGCCATAACAAAATGCACGCACCACATCTTGAATATGAATGTAGTTCCGTTTGAAGTGGCCTTCAAAAATAACGACAGCGCGATCATGTACGGCGCGGTAAGTGAAGTCGTTGACTAGCAGATCCGTTCGCATGCGCGGCGCCATGCCAAACACTGTAGCTAGACGAAATGTAATGCTATTTTCGCGAGCGAGTACAGCCTCTTCTGCTTTAACCTTGGTCACACCATAAAGGGAGATGGGACGTAGCGGGGACTCTTCTGTGCACTCGCTGTCCTTATCGCCGATACCGTAGCCGCTATTGGTGACGGGCATCAATATGCGTTGATCTTTGCTAGCTAGGCGACAAATCATTTCTACAGCGTCTTGGTTTGTTGTTTGCGTACCGATGGGATCAGTTTTGCAAAGTGGTGCACCTACCAAGGCGGCCAATGGAATGATGACATCAGCGCTCGCCATTTCTTTTTTTACGAGTTCTTCATTTCTAGCGTCGCCTCGAATGACGTTAAAGCCATCATTTGCGCAGCATTCAGCTAAAGAGTTAGGCTTGAACATGAAGTTATCGATGACCGTCACCGCATGTCCTTCATTTAATAACTTAGGAACCAAGATGGATCCAATATAACCGGCACCACCAGTGACCAATATCTTCATACTTAACCTTTTAAATTTATTTAACAAATTTTTTTTCAATCATTTCACAAATGTGATGGTAAATCATCATATGCATCTCTTGGATGCGAGGCGTATATTTGGATGGAGCGGCAATCAATATATCGCATAAGTTTGCCAATGCCCCGCCTCCTTCGCCCGTCATACCAATTACTTTCATGTCTTGTTTTTTAGCTTGCAAGGCTGCTTCAATCACATTTTTAGAGTTGCCACTTGTCGATATGGCCCAAAGCACGCCACCTGGCTGCCCATAGGCCTCCACTTGCCTAGAAAAGACCGTGTCATAGCTCACATCGTTAGCCCAAGCCGTAATCACAGAAGTATCCGTTGACAGCGCACGCACATTTAAGGCTTTGCGTTCGGCAAGAAATTTGCCCACCATTTCTCCAGCAATATGCTGTGCGTCAGCGGCTGATCCGCCATTGCCGCAGACTAAAACAGGCAGTCGAACTTTAAGCGCATGACTTAGTAAGGCGATTGCTTCTTGGATAGACGTTTCCGTAGAAGCATGTAAAAGATCTAAACTGGATGCAACTGAATCTAGCTGAATTTTAAAATTACTCATTATTTTGACGCTTAAGAATGAATAATCGTACTGCCCGCAGCGTTGATATTAAATGTGATTTCATGATAATTTTTTAGCGCAGATTTAACAGCAACTTTCTTATCTGGTGGTACAAAAAACAGCATAAATCCTCCACCTCCAGCTCCGAGTAACTTGCCGCCAATAGCACCAGCTGTTAGCGCTTTTTTATACATTTCGTCAATAGTTGGATTGCTAACATCACTGGTTAGTTGCCTTTTTTCTATCCAAGTTTTGTGCAATAACTCGCCCAAACGAGTGAGTGAAGATTTGGATGTCAATACGGTATGAGCATCATCCACCATATGGCGCATGGACGTTAGGCGACCTTCAAGCGCAGAAATGTTGGCAATTTTTGTTTTTTCGATACCTTGCGCACGCCGAGTGATGCCCGTATAGAACATCATTAAATGCGACCTTAACTCTTGCTCACGATCGAGGCTGAGTGACAGCCGCTCAACACGCATTCGATCTTGCCCACTAAATTCAATAATATTAAATCCACCAAACGCCGCAAATACTTGATCTTGAAAGCCCACAGCCTCTTTGAGGACATCTCTTTCAATACGAATGGCTTCACGAGCTAAGATATTCGTGGCAATATGTTCGTTTTTATAAGCTTTGATGGCTTTAAGCATGCCGACCGTAAAGCTGCTAGAGCTGCCCAGCCCAGAAAAGGAGGGAAGATCTGCGGAAATGCTAATTTCAATATCTTTTTCGATATCGTTGAGTTTTAAAATTTCGCGAACAGGGGCATGTTGTATGTCAGCAACGCTCTTCACGTTTTCAACTTTACTATAAGCCAGCCGCACACTGTAATCAAATAGCTCGGATGGAAAACGTGAGGCTGAAATGTAGACGAACTTATCAATTGCCGTACCAAGCACAGCTCCACCATGTTTGGAGAAGTGCTCTGGTAAGTCGGTTCCACCACCAAAAAAACTAACGCGAAGAGGAGTTTTAGAAATAATCATGTGTCAATTAGAGTTGCTATTTCAGCGATGTTTATAGAATCTTGTGTTGATTTTATAAAAGGGATGTTTGTATAAAATGTTGATGATAAAGCTTTGAATATTTAGGATATTCTTTTTCTGCAATTTCGAGGCTGGTGATCGTTCCGATATCTCGATGATAAAAATGATTGTGGTAAGTATTGATACGCCCCATAAAATGCGGAAGTACTTGAGTACTAAAATCTATCACTGTTAATTTAAGACTTGATATGAAATCAACAACTAGAGGTGAAATAATGTATACAGCTCCATTTGCGAGATTGCTTGGAGGCGAGGTCACTTTTTCATGAAAAGCGGAAACAATATTATTACTGTTTAACTCCACTATGCCGCACTCTTTGGGGGAATCTGTATAAAATGTCATCATCGTAATTTCCACGGTAGATTCTCGCCTATAAAACTTTTCCTTAAATTCATTTACATTGAATATTGATAAATTATCTGCATGTATAACAAAAAAAGGCTCTTTTTTTAAAAAATCTTTATTTTTTAAAATTGTTCCAGCCGTTGACAATAAATTTTCCTCAAATGCAGTTGTTATTGTTATTGGATATTTGCAAGTTTTTATATAATCTAAAACTTGTTCTGGCAGATAATGCAAATTAATAAGCACCTCAGTGATGCCCGCTTGACTTAAGAGTTCCAACCAATAATCAAGTAGTGGCCGGCCATTAATTTTCACTAAACATTTTGGCATCACATTTGTAATTGGTCTTAGTCGTGTCCCAAGGCCGGCTGCTAAAAGCAGGGCTCGCATTAGATAAGCTCCTGCAATAACTCCGCAGCTTGAATTGGTGTATTTCCAACACGTCCAACCTGCACTGCTGCAGCAAGTGAGCCAAGACATGCGGCCTCCCAAATATTGCCTCCACTTGCCAAAGTTAGAGCGCTCGCAATGAGTAGCGAGTCGCCCGCACCAGCCACATCCTTCGGTGAACTATTAAGAGAATCGACGCGGTCTGTAAGCCATGAATTATTAGCTTTATTATTAACAGCATGAATAAGCAACCCTTCTTCGCCCATTTTAAGTAATATATTTTTGGCGAAAGATTGAGTTCTAAGTGACTCAGCGAGTACAACTAAACCATCTTCGTGATTACGCGTGCTAATGCGTGCCTCATGCTCGGTGGGTGTGATTAAATCCATGCTTACAAAGCGACTGACATCGCCCATTTGTGACGACGATTGACTATCTGCGGCTAATAATACGCCATATTTTTTAGCCCTTTGAATAATCCTATCTACCAAGGGTTGTGGGAGGCAGCCATAATTAAAATCTGAAAAAACTAGTAAATCAATGCCATTTTTTAGTATAGTTTCAATTTTTTTTAATAATTGTTCTTGTAATGTTATTGATATAGCATTTTGACGCAAATGACTTACCCGCAGAAGGCTTTTACCTTTACAGCGAAAACGCTGTTTTAGCGTTGTAGGGCGGCTACTATCGGTTAGGATATGTAAGTGCACGTCGGCATCCGAAAGTTTTTTTATGGCAAAATCTCTTGCATCGTCAATCCCAGCTACTGACACAAAACTTACGCAAGAGCCAAGCCCAGCCGCATGCGCTGCAACGATACCAGCACCACCAATAAAGCGGATTGAATCAATGGGTGTAACGACAATGGTAGGATCTTCTTGGGACATTCCTAGCGGTTCACAAGTGATGTACTCATCGACGATTAAATCACCTAAGACGCAAACATTTAATTTTGCAAACTGTGCAATTAAGCGGATTAGATGCTGAACCTGAATCTGATGCCTAGCAAGATATTCAGATGGTAGGCTGATAGAGGATGGATCAAAACTACTAAATTCTTTTCGAATTAAATCCAATGAAGAAAAAATGGCCTCTCCAGAGCTGAAGACCAAATGGCCTCCGTATTGTTCTAGAGCAAATAATTCAGGATTGAATAATGATTCATGCTCCTTACCTTTTACAACAAAATCGGGTTGTAATTTGGTTATTAAACTAGGAATTGATTCATGCGCAATAAAGGCCTCATCAACACAGCTGTTGCTCTGTACGCCTTCTAGCCTGAGCTGTTCTGGCACAAGTGCATACTTGCCTGCGCTTTCATCGCTCTCGACAGCTACTATTAACCGATTGCCATATGATTTTGCAAAGCGCAACAAACGCAAATGACCAGGATGCAGTACATTAAAACGACCTGAAACAAAAACTATTTTAGTATTCATGTTTTTAATTTAATCAAAAACTGTATATAAATCATTAATCGTGAGAGAAAAATTAGCATTGCTAAATTTTTTGAAATCGCGAATTGATTTTGCATGTATTTTTTTTATCACATGAAAATGTAGATGACAAATTATAATTTTTAAATCACATTTTTTTAAATTTAAATTATTATTAGAGATAAATTCTTCGACACGCATTGTATATTCTCCATAAGAGATATTTTTTTTCTGTTGACTATTTATATTGTCATCAATAAAGAAAATTTTAGACATGGGATTAATTTTTTTAAACATTAAAAAATAACCAATTGATATGGGACCATAACAATATAATAATGTGATTTCAAGCGGATTAGTTTTTGAAATTATTTTTTCTTTAATTTTATTTCTAATGTGTGAAAAATAATAGCCTAGTTCGTTTGTTATGGTTTGCGCAGATTGGTTACTAATTGATTTTGAGTAATTATTCGAATGAATTTTTTCTAAATATTGATTTATTTCTTCACTGTTCAATATTGAATGTAAAATTTTGTCTGATGTTTCATCAAAATAAGATGCATTATTTCTTTGAAATGAATTAGTTTCGTTATAAATAACACGGCAAATGAAAAGTAAATTTAATAAGGTAATAGTTTTTTTTAATAATTCTTTTTTTTCAGCTTCAAAATTTTTTGAAAAATAAGATTGAAGCCAATTTTGGGCGAAAAAAATGTCAATAAGTCGTAAAAAATTAGCATCCTCTTTCAAAGTGCCAGATCGGGATGCATAAATATAAAAATCAAAATTATAGACAGATATTTTTTTACATTGAATGAGGCATGCCGTTACAAAAGAGATATCTTCGACAATGTAAGTATTTGGATATTTTAGATTGTTGTTATTTAAAAATTTTTTTTGAAATAAATATGGTTGACAATGAGAAGCCAAAAATCCTAACTTATTAATAGTTTTAACATAAAAATCTCCAGTGTAGCTGGCTCCATTAGGGAAAGATTTAACAATAGAATGGTTTGAAAAGGTGCCTTTTGAATCAAAAAATTTGAGGCAAATTAAGTCTGCATCATTGCAAAGTAGTTTTAGCTTCTCTAACCCCTCTATAGATAAGTCATCGTCATCGTCTAAAAAACATAGATATGAATTTTTTGCACTAGAAATACCTATATTTCTAGAATATCCAGGCCCTTTATTTTCTAAATTGTTAATTATATTAATATTTAAAAATTCAAATTTATCAGGAAAGTCATGGATACATAAAACCCTAGTATGCAAATCATTTATAATAATAATTTCTGCATCTAGCTTAGTTTTAATCAATATTTTTTCAATATAATTAATTAACCCATTCAGAGTGGATCTGAATGTGGGTATTATGAATGAAATTTTTATTAATTCTTTACCCATACGACAGGGATTGGAATTGCTTTTTTTGTCTGTATGGCAGCTACAACTGCCTCTTGAGTAAAATCTCGACCTAAACAATATTGACAAGCTGATAAATGATTTTTTTTGAAATAAAATTGATTTATTTTTTCTTGAATATTTTCATTTTTTTCAATAGAAGGAAATTCAATGTAATCCGTTGAATCATCAGGTATTGCTTTTAAATTATATGCATTTGCTGAAAATGGACAATGATAAAGCTTATCATGCAAAAGTGTTAATGCATCATTGACGCAGCATCTTTCAAACATTGTATTAAGCTCATTCACAGTTTTATTATTTTTAACAATCCTAGCCGAATCAGTCCAATTTTGTGGTTTATGAGTGATATATCGAATATGAAGATTTTTGAATGTATTTACGACTTGATCATGTTTTTTTGAAAGTTCATCGTAGTCAGTAATTTCCACTTCTATTTTTGGATGAATAAGTGCATTTAATATATCTTCTCTAGGAACGAAAGTTCCATTAGAATATACTGTAACTCTCACAATTTTTTCACTGTGAGAAAGTAAATTTAGGATCTGAGGCAAGTCTTTATACATAAAAGGCTCCCCTCCCAAAACTCGGGCATCATCAATGCGCTGTACGGACCGGATGAGAGTGGCGATGTTACTTAAAAAATCCTCTGTGTTTGCATCCTTAGGCTGCTCGTAATATTGCATTAAATTTGAACAGTCAATACATTTCATTGAGCAACGCTCGGTCACTTGTATATCGATAGCGTTTAAGACTACAGGTTTATTGAGATTTTCGGCTGAACTAAATCTTTCAAGTTTGGAATGATGCGTGTGTAATCGCCGCAATACTTCATCAAAAGACATTAGCGACTCAAAGGCTTCAGGCGCGCTTGATCGCAGAAGTGGAGTCAAGCTATAAAGAAGACCTTGATAATTTAGTCGCTGGAGCGTATTCGTAATGCTTGGAAAATAGTTACTTGACACAAGCACAATGCATTTTTTATCTAATAAATTTAAATATTCAGGTTTAAAAATAGGAATACCTAAAAATGATTCACCAATTCTTTTCGGGTCGTCGTCTATAAAGCATAGAGGCTCAACACCTAGATGACGGAGCGCTGCTAGCGCCATTCTGGCATACGAACTTACAGCTGTACCAGCACCATATAAAACGATATCAAAATCCCCGCGCTTACTCCCATTAGCTAGCTCAAAGGAATCATAATCATTTAATATTTTTATGTTCATTATAAAATTTTTAACTACTGAATGCGGTTAGATGCGATTTTTTACTTTCGGAGAAGCTTACTTTATAAGTTTACTTTTAGCTGAAATGAATTCAGCTCCGTAAAAATCTGATTCATGCTCTTGGCTAGCTCCGCATAATTTAATTTCTTTATTGATAGTAATTTTTTTTCCTTCTGGTAAATCGAAAAGCTCGCGATGTATAACATACATAACTGGCTTATCACCTTTTATAGACTCTTGAAGCATATCGAACGCTTGTTGTGGCGTTTCAGGTATTTTTACGGTCCAGCCTTCAAAATTTTGAAACCAACTAGTGAGATCTTTACTATGTTGGGCACCTTGCCCCATTCCTTTACCTACTTGACAAATATAGGTAATAGGCATTTTCAATCCTTTTTTATACCATATTGGGACATGATTGACTAACGCGCACATACCGCTAGCTAAAAAATCAATCCTGACATGAATCATAACGACACGCTTGCCAGCAAGTGCTAATCCCATCGCACTAGAATTCATTAAAGATTCCGATACAGAGTATGTAATAAATTGATTCTTGAATTTATCATAAAGACCAGTTGTCAAACCAGCAACTCCATACTTAACGAGTTGCCCACCAACGACTACGTTTGAATCTGCCTCTAATGAGTCATGAAGCGCACGATTTATTTCTGAAGCAAATGTTTTTTTTGTATTTTTTAAATTCATATTCATTATGAATACCTTCAAAATATATTAAGCTGTATGCGCACACAAATCAAGCATGGTTGCCATGTTGATGTGTGCACATTCTAAGTTGACTTTAATTTCGCAAAATACAGGTTTTTTTTCTTTTCTACAAAAATCGATAGCTACTTTCACATTATTAAATGTAGTGACTCCAAAAGCTGCAACTCTTGAGCTGATAGGCATTGCCTGCCTTTCTTCAATTAGTGCATCAACAGACTTTCCGTTGTTTTCACAAATATATGCAACAGGCAAATTATGCAATGCAGCAAAGTTTAGACTCTCCCAAAATACACCTTGCTCAGTTCCTGCGTCACCTATGCCACAAATCGATATATCATTGCTATTATTTAATTTTAAAGCCATTGCAGTCCCTGCTGCAACGCCTATAAGGCCACCTAATATTGCACTAGAGTGAAAATTAATGCTTGGATCTACAACCGCTTGTGAGCCAGCAAATCCACCATTGATGCCAGACTTTAATCCCATTATTTCATCCCAAAGCTTTTCTTCTGATCCGCCCTTTGCTAAATAATGATGATGATTCCGGTGTGTTGAAAATAGCCAATCACCAGACTGCATAACTTCATGTAAGTCTGCTGCCACCGACTCATGCCCTAGTGACAAATGAACTGGACAAAAAACTTCCTTCATATTGGCTTGCAATCGCATTTCAAAGGCGCGGATTTTTTTTTCAATTTCACGCATATATTTCCTTTCCAATTTGTTTTATGTTTTCTTTAAATTTAATCGTAGCAACTCTATCATTGAACTTATCTCGATATGGATATATTTCTTTTTTATAATTTGCTACTCTATAATTATTTAAAATATTCTTCATGGAGTCTTTGTATTCATCACGGTATTCAATTGCGAACCCTGAATTTTCCAATATATTTTTAATATGAGGTAGCGATTTTCCAAGGATGATTGGAAGATTAGCTTTTATAAATGAGTATATTCTAGCGCTTCCGCCGTAATCTAATAAATTTGAATTTTTAAATTGAATCGTGTAATCTGATTCAATTACATCAAAATTAAACATATGCATTGCAAAATCATAATTTAATAAAACATTATCAAAATCCTCTGAATTAGTCATAGGTAAAATATTCACCCATTTTCTACTAACAAGCTCAGTGAGCAATGGGAAATTGCTGGCTTCATGTGATAAAGAGGATGAAAAATTGCCAATCAAATCAATTTCCAGTCCATTACCTGCAAATTGTTTAACTAAATGTGATATGCCTTCATATAATATAGATTCAGGATTACTTTCCGATAAGTAGCCGCCACTCATAATTATTTTGATAGGTTTATCTACATAATAATTTGATAGATTTGATATGACTTTTTTTTCATACTCAATCTCTTTGTTAAAATAGCCTGGGGAATATATTATTTTTTCTAGATCATAATCAATATTATTCATTTTTAGATAGTAAAATATTTGCTCATCCCTACGGGTAATGGCAACAGAGTTTTTTACAATCTCTTTTTCAATTGCTAATGAGTTATCATCAATAGTTTGATGTACTACGTTTGAAAATAAATCCTTATAATCATATATATAAGTGAATTTATTTGAATAAAGATAATATCCAAGTTGATCGGGGCCGTAGTTGAAATAATGAAAAATTGAGTTGCTGATTTTCATTGCTATGGTTAATAATTCATCAGCATTTTGTGCTTTTATTATGACATCAAATGATTCGTTTTTTAAGTTTGTGAAAACAATACTCTCATTGCAATATAGTAAAATTACAGTATGATTTAAATTCTTCCATAATTTTCCCATCAATATTATTCGATCGGATATTTGCATCCCCATTAAAATTATATTTTTTTTATTTAACATTTTAACAATTAATAATAGAAATGTAATTAGTTATCAATGAATATTTGATTGAATCTGATTTTTATTGTTATAGAGCCATTGCATAATCATATGACCTGATATCAGTTGTAAATCTTCTGCCATTTGCATGTCATTCACAGGGAAATGTATAAATATATCTGCAATTTCTTTGCAAGCGCCGCCATCATATCCTAGTATTGCGTATGACTTTATCTCCATCTCCTTTGCTTGCTTGAGAGCATTTATGATGTTGGAGGAATTTCCACTGCCACTTAATGTAATAAGAAGATCATTCTTTTGACCAAGTACTGCAAGTTGCTCTGAGTAAATTTTTTCATAACCAATATCATTCGCTAAGCAGGTAATAACTGAGGTATTTGTGGATAAGCTTGATATCCGCAATCCGGCACCTGTCATTTTTGCAATGCCATAAATAAAATCATTGGCTAGATGATTGGCGTTTCCAGCACTACCGCCATTACCACATATATATACATGGGACTTCCTTTTCCAACATGATAGAAGATCTTGTGCAAGCTGTGATACATTATCCCATTCAGTGCTGGCAAGTATCCGTTGCAACTTAGCCGAATATTGCTCAAAATGATCTTCAAGATTGTGCACGTTATTCATATGTTAGTGTGTTATTTTATTTAATATAGTTTTTTGCATCCAAATTAAATTATGAAATTTATCTTCATTTTTTAATTTTCCTTGATTGTATTTTTCAATTATTTCTTCTATAGCATTTAAAACTGTTTTTTGAGGTTTAAATCCAGTGGCTAGTAATTTATCAGAATTGATTCGATAAGATCGAGGATCATTAGATGGGGTTAAGATTATTTCTGCATCAATAAATTTAGTCACTAGTTTTGCAATATCTAGTATGGAAATATTTTCAAAGCCAGCATTGTAGATACCTTTTAATTCCGGATGCTCAATTAAAAAAATATATAAATCTGTTATGTCTTCAATATGAATATTTGGTCGCACTTGATCGCCACCAAAGACTGTAATTTTCTTATTTGTAATGGCTTGCATGGTTAATAAATTAACAGAAACATCCAAACGCATACGTGGTGAATAGCCGCAGACAGTAGCAGGACGCACTATCTGTACTGTCATATCATTGTCGTAGCTCAATAAAACTCGCTCAGCGACCATTTTTGTTTTATTGTATTCTGAGATAGGGGTTAATTCTAAATCTTCAGTTACTTGCAATTCATCTTTGATTCCATAAACACTACCTGAGGATGCATATATAAAACGTTTAACACCTGCTCTTTTCGCTTTGTCAGCTAGTTGCATCGTCGCTAGTGCGCTAACTTCCCAAGTCAACTTGGGATCTAAATCGCCACAAGGATCATTTGCGATTGATGACAGATGAATAATGCAATCCACACCATCTAAGGGAATAGTATTTATCTCACGAACATCACCTTTTATAATGGTCAAATTTGGATGTGGATCTAAGAAATTCCCAAACCATTGTAGATCAAAGGCAATTACTTTATAGCCTTTGATTAGTAGCTTAGGAACGAGAACATGCCCTTTATACCCACAGGCACCTGTAACAAGTATTTTCATATTAATGGTTAATTATAAATTCAGAGCCTAATCACAATTACCCTATATACCGCGCAATAAAAAATTTCCGTGTCATTTGTTGAAATTGACTATATTTCCCACTATGAATGATGTGTAGTTCAATGGCTTTATTAACTCCTGGATAATTCGAAAAGGCATCATCAAAACAAACCCAAGCGCCAGGCACCAAAAACCGTTCAATAATTTCAATGTCTTTTGCAACCGCATGATAGTTGTGATCACCATCAATAAATGCCATACGAAGCTTCAAGCCGGAAGACGCATTTTTGATAAAACTTTGTAAGTCGCCCTTAAAAGGAATGAGTTGTTCTGACAATCCATTTTCTGCAACGAAAGTATTGAAAGCCTCAAGGGTGCCTGGAAATTTTTCGTAAACAGGAGCAATATCTCGCTCGAAGGCTTCCGCCCAAACAGTTTGTCCACCGTGGGCGTATGCCACGACATTACGATCATCAATATTGACCGAAAGAGAATAGTCACCATCAGGAGTTTTGTGCCAGTCTTCTTTTTTAGGAAACAAATCAACACAGTGGAGCTTTGAGTTTCCTGATAACTGGATCGCCATTCCCATAGCCACGGCTGAGCGTCCGCACCACGATCCAAGTTCAAGAATATCACCGTCTAGATCGGCACTGGTATGGGCGAGGGTAAATAACAACAACAGTTGGTCAATGGGGCACCATCCGGGAATGTTTTGAACTGCCTCCTCAATTTGGGTGACAATCGGTTTATTGACTTGGTTCAAATCCTATCCTTTCGTCCTTGTGTTCTGATTGGTTGCATTCAATTTCTTTAACTCAAACGTTAGCTTGCAATAGTCTAAAAACATGTGCAGCAAAATTCTCACGGTTATGAAAACTTCTCCATTGCTGGCTTGCAGCATAAGCCTTTACGGCCAGCGCATCATAATTTGCAATGGCGGATAACGCGCCACGAACCGTTTCCTCAACCGTGGGTTCGTCAATCAACACACCTGGCATACCATGCCGTTTAAGTGCAAACTCCATGGTTGTTTTATTGGTTGCAACCTGCACAATGCCATTCGCTAGCGCCTCCATGCAGGGGCCAGAAGTTTGACTGGCATAAGATTGCTGATGGTAGGGAAGGAGCAGCAAGTCGGTGTTGTCTAACATGCCTTGCCACTCGGTTTCGGTAAGCGGTCCTTGGACAACCTTGACGCGTGGATTTTTGCTTGCAAGATCACGCATCATTTGCTGCTCATCTTTTGATCTGTCTCCCCCAATTTTCCAATCCCCACCTAACTGAACCATAAAGTTCACATGTTCAGGCGTCTGTGTTAAGAGTTGCTCAATAACATAAGGGGCCGTGCCAAAGCCTTTGGGCTCTCTGGGGACGCCTAGGTATGAGACAGTAATTTTTGACGAGCTTCGTTGAATAGGATTAGCATTTTCATACGAGCAAAATGGCACAACATGCACCGGTTGCAACAAGACTTCTTGGTAACTTTTGGCCGCTAATTCGTCGTATGCAATAAATTTAACCCGATCTTTTATGTGCTGCGGCAGACGCTTAGCCGCTAGTCTGAATTGCTCAGCAGAGGTGCGATCAAGAATTTCGAAGCGACCCGATAGCTCGCCATCTTCAACAATAGGGTAGATACCTGGCTGTATACCTACGTGCAATAGAAAATGCGGTGTCTGGTCTATGGGCAAATTTTTACCCCACAGTCCTAAGGCAAATAAGTCCGAAGGCGTAATGTGATTCCAGCACAAGATGTCAGTGTTTGTCCAGCCTTCAATTCGCCCCAAGTCTTCTGCGGTGATATGGGCTGAAATGAGTAGTGACTCTATGGGGCCGCATAAAAAGTCGTTAGAAAAACCAAGCCATTCCCACTTCTGCGTTCGAAAATGAGGTGCGACGTTCAGTGGCGCTAAATTAACATCTTTAGCCGCGACATGACCAAAAATATGCGAAAAAATACCTGCATTTGCAAACGCATTGACTGTCATCAGACACTCTGAATAGTAGTGTCCATTTAAATCGGCCAGTGCAGTGTCGCAATAAATAAGTCGCATGCTATTTAGGTTCTATGAGTTAGGCCACTTTGTGTACCAGTTCAATCAACCGGTCGCCAAAAATCTCGGGACGTCCTGTGAACAAAATTTGCACACCATTTTTAGCAATCATTTCGCGGCGTAATTTGAGACGCTCTTTTGGGTTGTCAATCAAGCGTACCGCTGCGGCGATGTACTCTTCGATGGAATTAGTGGCCATCCAGCTGGGCACGCCAAGACGACCAAACAAGCCGCGGTCAATGCACTCGAATACTTCTGTACCGTTGAGGCACACGCCGACTTGACCTAAAGTCAAGGTGTCAATAATGCCATTGGTATTACCAAAAGGGAATGGATTGATGAACATATCGCATTCATTGATTTTGGCCATGTACTCTGGATAACCCAGATGGCGATTGACATGCGCGTTATCCCCTAAGAATTGCTTAATCACGCGGCTAACTTGCGGATGTATCAAACTGGTTGCCTGTCCAACCATAAACTCGAAAAGCACAGGTGTTTTGGCTGTGTCCACAATCGCTTTGCACGTTTGCAAAAAACGCGGGTTGAGCTTCATCGTGGTGGAGCAAATCGCAATCTTGACTATGTCTGGATTTTTGCCGTCGTTGTCACGCAGATTGGGAACTAAGTTTTCTGGCATTGCGGCAGAGGGCACATAGGGCAGCGCATCTTTGGGCAGACGTAGTAGCTTCTCCGAGAAGCAGCTCTCAAGGCCGACGTAGTCGTCTTCGACCACAACGTAGTCCATGTGCGGTGAATGCGTGGTAGCAGGATGGCCGAGCGCCATCACTTGTAGCGGAGCGAAGCGCAAATTACAGGCGAACATGGTGAGCGGAAACATCCCCACACTTGGCATATAGAAAAGTCGTGCTTGCTTGGCAATAGCCGTATCACGGATATGTGCCATTTGCTCGATCATCGAGCCACCTTTGATTTCAATAAATTCATCAAATACGGCACGCCCTAAGTCGTCTACGTTGCTAGGATAGCCCATCGCGACAACATGAAAGTGGCGGCGCGCAGCACGCATGGTGGTCGAGTGCGTGCGGTAAATCGAGTGGGATCCATTGAACCATTCGAGTACGACCAACATGGTTGGTTTTTCACCTTTGGGCAAAGGGTTTAGTGGTGGTGCATCCGATAACCCGTTTTGCAGCATTTTGTTGCGCACGATAACGTTGATCGCACCTTTGATGCGATGACGATCGGGTCGATCCGCATAGCTGCAATGCATGTAGACATCGTGCATGATGCCAGACGGAAGTTGATCCAAATCCATCTGTTGTAATTTTTCTGGTAGCCAGCCCAATACAAGTTCACGCTTGGCATGTGCAGACGGCGAGGCCAAAAATCTTGGCGCCATCCATAGCATGCACAAACTGACCGCCAAGGCCGGGTTGGCAGCCCAAAGCCCATCCAAATTGATAGGAATCTCGGATTCAGGGAAAGCCAGTAAGGCAAATTTATTTAAGTTGTCTGGGGTTAGCTGTAGCTCATCCTTGTCCCAGCCAAGGTTATTCAAGGCTCGAATCACGTGATCGGCATTTCGAAAGGGCGTCACGGCAAATAGTGTGCCCAGCCATCGCTGTAGTTGCAATGCTTGTGCATAGCCTTGTGGCGAAAGTGTGAACCCTGGATCCAAAAATAGGTGGGAGATTGCCGAGGCGATGCGAGTCAAAATGTGCGCATCAACATCATCCCCATTAGCCAATGCGGCCATGGGCTTCGCTGAAAAGCTGGGTGCTAAGTTGCCATAGTGGTTATCTAACATCTGCAAGAGCTGCATCAATTCGCGTCCCGACGCTTCATATTGACGTGTATTAACTGCATGCTCGAAGCGTTCTAAATTGAATTCCATAATCTAATGTTGGACGGATGAGGTATCGATAAAAATAAGGCTTAAGTTTACATTGAAAGGGTTAGCATTTCGATATATTGACTAGCGCTAGCAATCACAGGGTTGGTCTTATGGCAGTGATCTGCAAGCGCGCCATTGATGATGTTACCAAACTGCTGGCTGGTCACGCCCATAGCCGCAAGCCCTGAAGGAAGTCCAAGCCTCATGTTCATGTCTTTAATGGCGATTGGAATATCGTCCCCTCGTCCCTCGCCAAGCCCCATGGCATAAGCCATGCGGTCTAGTCGGTGCTCGGTTTGAATCGATTCCGCCTGCGCGTTGAACGCCACCACGGCAGGCAAAAACATGGCGTTGAGCGTGCCGTGATGCAGCATGGGATTAACGCCGCCCAAGCTGTGGCTAAGCGAATGCACGCAGCCGAGTCCTTTTTGGAAGGCCATTGCGCCTTGCATGGACGCGCTCATGAGTTGCCTGCGCGCCTCACGGTCTGAGCCGTTTTGTGTGGCACGTTCAATGTGCGCCCAAGCGCGCGCAAGACCGTCCAGTGCAATGCCGTCTGCGGGTGGATTGAACAGCGGCGCCATAAAGGTCTCCATACAGTGTGCGACGGCATCCATGCCCGTGGCGGCCGTGAGTTTTGGTGGTAAGCCCAGAGTGAGATCGGGATCGCAAATGGCAGTTTTGGGCACTAAAAACCACGAATGAAATCCTAACTTCCTGCCATCAGCCACAATGATGATGGCGCCCCTGGCCACTTCAGATCCCGTGCCGCTAGTCGTGGGAATGGCAATTAAGGGTGCGACGCGGTCGGTAATGAGCCCAGAGCCGCCTTCAATCGTGGCAAAAGTTTTGAGCGACCCGAGCTCACATTTTGTATGTGTCGCTGCAATCGCCACGCCTTTAGCACAGTCAATGGCAGAGCCGCCGCCCACGGCAATGAGGCCGTCACAGCCGCTCTTTTGATACTGCTGGGCAGCCGCCATCACAGCCGCTTCGGTCGGGTTGGACGGCGTTTGATCGAAGACTTCGATCGCCATACCGCCAAGTTGATCGAGTGCTTTTTGCAAAATCCCAGCTGCTTTGACCCCCGCGTCGGTCACGATGAGTGGTTTGGTGATGCCGACGCGCTGGCATTCGGACTTGAGCAAGCTAATCGCGCCAAAGTCGAATTGAATTTGCGTGACGTAATTGATAAAAGCCATCTGGATAAACTCCCCTGATACAACAAATAATCATCCTATTCTAGGAAATCCCCTATGACTCTCTCAGATTTTCGCTTTTCCCACACGCTTCGCGTTCGCTGGGTCGAGGTGGATATGCAAAAAATTGTTTTCAATGGTCATTATTTGATGTACTTTGATACTGCGGTAGCCCAATACTGGCGTGCCCTGGCGATGCCTTACGAGGTATCCATGCATCAGCTCGGCGGAGATTTGTACGTAGCCAAGGCCGTTGTCGAATACAAAGCTTCAGCGCGGTACGAAGATCGCCTTCGTGTGTGCTTGAAGCTTTCACGCATTGGCAATTCGTCCATGACGTTTACAGGCGCTATCTTTTGCGATGGCAAGCTCTTGGTCACGGGCGAATTGGTTTATGTTTATGCCAATCCTGCCACGCAGAAATCACAAAGCGTGCCCGATGTTTTGCGCAACTGGCTCCTTGATTTTGAAGCGGGCAAACCGATGACGCGCCTTGAAGTTGACGATTGGAACGCTCTTGGCAATAGCGCGATGGCGCTTCGTACCGAGGTTTTTGTAGAAGAGCAGGGCGTGCCATTGGCGCTTGAACATGACGAATGGGATGCCAAAAGCGAACACGCTGTCGTCTTCAACCGCTTGGAACAACCCATGGCGACGGGGCGCTTGTTGCCTGCCGAAAATGGGGTGTCACGCATCGGACGTATGGCCGTCAAGCGCGTGCTGCGCGGTAGCGGTCTTGGTGAAATCGTGCTGCAGGCCTTACTGGATAAGGCTTCCAGCAGGGGAGATTTAGAAGCTGTGCTGCACGCGCAGACTAGTGCGCAAGATTTTTACGCTAAGTTTGGTTTTGCGCCGCACGGCGAGATTTTTGAGGAAGCAGGCATTGCGCATATTGAGATGCGCAAGCGGTTGGTTTAAATATCTTCTAAAAGCGGATACGGCAAATCCAGCATCTTGAGCCTTGCGCCATCTTTTGATCCAAGCCGTAAATCCGCGCCTGCGCTGCTAGTTTGAATGCAAATCAAAGCTTGATCGCCGTCCGTTTGCACAACCATACCAACTGATTCATCATTGTCAGCAGCGAACACCTCGTAGCCCACATGGGACGTGGCTTGCCCGTCTTCTATCCTAGTTAGGTATGTCCTGCGTTTAATTGCACCTCTAAACTGGCTTCTAGCCACGATTTCTTGCCCTGGATAGCAGCCCTTTTTGAAGCTCACGCCGCCAATGGATTCGTAATTCAACATTTGCGGCACAAATAAATCGACCAGCGGCGCGGTGATACGTGCAACGCCGCGCGCTACCTCGTGTTCAGACCATGCGGCTAGGCCGTGCACGCTAAAGAGCTCGGGCAGCATGTCGTCCGCAGTGGTAAGCGTCAGTTTGGCGCGCATCACAAACATGGAGAGGCGTTTGAGGGTCGTCGCTGCGATGTCTTGGGAGAGCACGAGGCAAATGTCTTGTGAATCAGGCGTACTGGCAAGCTTGATACCCCAAAAACTGGCCAGCATCCGTCCTTTGGGGCTGCAATACGCGGCGAGCTGCCACTGGTTTGGCTTTAAAAGCACAAAGTCGTTACTGAGCTGACCTTGCAAAAACGAAGCAGCATCCGCACCCGTAGCACGAATCACCGCAAGGTGATCTTCGCTATCCATTGCGAGATGATTAAATCTGTCGGTCGAAGTTTCCATGCCTCCATTATCATCACCCTCCATGATTCGCCGATTGTTTTTACTCATCATCGCTCCTGTTGCATTGCTATTAGGCTGTGCGCTTTGGTGGCTGAATATGCCCTTGCTGCCATCGGATGGCGGTGCTGGCACCGAGGTCACCATCGATGCGGGCAGCTCTAGTAAAGGCGCAGCTACTAGTGTCGCCAAAGCCACAGGTGCTAATCAAACGCTGCTTGCCGTGTGGTTTCGCGCTGCCAGCTTTGCATACGGACGCAGCAAGCCGATTCGGGCGGGCACGTATGCGATTGAATCCAACCTCACACCCTATGGCATGTTGCACAAGATGGTGTCGGGCGATGAGATCATGCTTTCACTGGTGATTCCTGAGGGCTGGACGTTTTCGCAAATGCGCGTAGCCATCAATGCGGCGCCTTCTCTCAAGCACACAACTGCAAATTTGAGTGATGCGGAGCTGATGACGACGCTTGGCAAAAGCGGGATGTTGCCAGAGGGGCGTTTCTTCCCAGATACCTATGCTTACGCTAAGAACGCCAGTGACTATGTCATTTACAAGCAGGCTGCTGCGACTCTGGATAAACGCCTGCAAGCCGCATGGGATAGTCGTTTGCAGCCGACACCACTTAAAACCGCAGACGAATTGCTTGTGCTTGCCAGCATCGTTGAAAAGGAAACGGGCAAGCCCACCGACCGCGCCGAGATTGCTGGCGTGTTTGTTAATCGGTTAAACATTGGGATGCTGCTGCAAACCGACCCAACGGTTATTTACGGCATGGGTGAGCGCTTTTTGGCGCAGCGCAAAAACATTCGTCGCACGGATCTCACGCGTGATACGCCTTACAACACCTACACCCGCCTGGGTTTGCCACCAGGTCCTATTGCGCTGGTTGGCAAAGCCGCGTTAGACGCAGCAGCCAATCCTAAGCCGACCAAAGCCTTGTACTTCGTGGCGCGGGGCGATGGTAGTAGCGAATTTAGTAGCACGTTGACCGCGCACAATGCAGCGGTGAATCGCTTTATTTTGGGGAGGAAATGAACGTGCAGACCAGTGGACTCTTCATTAGTTTTGAAGGTATTGATGGCGCGGGCAAGTCCACGCATATCACGGGTCTTTCCGAAGCCTTATCCGCAAAGGGCTGCAAGGTCACATTGACCCGCGAGCCAGGTGGGACGGTGCTCGCCGAAAAACTGCGCACCTTGATTTTGAACGATGCGATGGACGTGCTGACTGAATCGCTTTTGGTCTTTGCTGCAAGGCGTGATCATGTGGCGTGCGTGATTCGTCCTGCGCTGGCACGTGGCGAAGTCGTGCTGTGCGATCGCTTTACTGACGCCACCTTTGCCTACCAAGGCGCGGGGCGCAGTTTTGACTTGCAGACCTTGACCACTTTAGAGTCGTGGGTTCAGCTTGGATTGCAACCCGATTTGACCTATTGGTTTGATCTTGCGCCTGCGCTTGCCGCCGAGCGCTTGAGCCAAGCACGAGTGCCTGATAAGTTTGAGTCTCAGCCTGTGGCATTTTTTGAGGCCGTGCGCAGCGGTTATGCAGCGCGTGCAGAGGCTGACCCGAAGCGCTTTGCGCGAATCGAAGCCAATCAAAGCATCGAGCAGGTGTTTGCGGATGTGATTGCAGTTGCCAAAGCAAGAGGTTATTTGTGAAAGACCTCGCACCGTGGCTAGAAGCCGACCTAGCGCGCTTGACTGCGCAGCGCGGTCACGCATGGCTAGTCACAGGCACGGCAGGCCTTGGTCAGTTTGAGCTTGCGATGGCAATGGCTGCAAGCGCTTTGTGTGAAGCCAAGCTCTACAAGGCCTGCGGGCAATGCGATGGCTGTCACATGGTGCGTGCTAAGTCGCACCCTGATCTTTCCGTTCTTTTGCCTGAGACGTTATCGCTAGAGTTGGGCTTTCCGTTAGATGAAAAAACACAAAGCGAGTTGGACGATAAAAAACGCAAACCCAGCAAGCAAATCAAACTGGAAGCTGTACAAGATTTGATTAGCTTTGTTCAGCGTACCAGTAGCCGAGGCAAAGGTCTCGTTGTGGTGATTTATCCCGCTGAGGCCATGAACCACATCGCTGCCAATGCGCTTCTCAAATCGCTGGAGGAGCCTGCTGGTCATACGCGGTTTGTATTGGCAACTGAAGACAGTGCGGCACTCTTGCCTACTATTCGAAGTCGCTGCCAAAGTTTCGTATTGACACCACCCGAGACTAAGCTGGCTGTGGCTTGGCTAGCCTCTGAGGGCGTGACTTTGACGGATGCAAGTGTGTGGCTCAAAGCCGCAGGCGGGCAGCCGCAAACGGCATTGGCGATGAGTCGGGCCATGACGAAAACATCAGCTTGGCAGGACTTTCCCAAACTGATTGCCAAGGGTGCGTTGCCATCAGAGCTACCCACCGCCTTGACGGAAACACCTGCTGCACTGGTGGGCGCTTTGCAAAAACTCTGCCACGATGCTATTTGCGTAAGTCAAGGCGCAGAGCCAAAATTTTTTGATGCGATGGCGAGCAATCCAAATGCAGCATCGCTCTATAAACTGACCACTTGGTCTAAGGCTTTAAATGTGCAGGCTAGGTCGTCTGAACACACCTTAAACGCGGGCTTGATGATTGAGGCATTACTTGCGCAAGCCAAGCAGGCTATGGCGTCTAAATGATTTTTGAGATGGGTTGCTATGTTTGTTGATTCACATTGTCACCTTAATTTTCCTGAGCTCAAGAGCCAAATCAAGGACATTCGTGCCGCGATGGCGACTGCCAAGGTCACACATGCCATGGTGATTTCGACGACGTTAGAGGAGTTCCCAAGCGTTCATGAAATGGCGGTCACGTATGATAACTTTTGGGCAACCGTGGGCGTGCATCCTGATAACGAAACGCTAGAGAATGGTGTACCGATTCAAGAGCCGACGGTAGAGGATTTGCTGACCCGCGCTGCGCTGCCCAAGGTGGTAGGCATTGGCGAGACGGGGCTCGACTACTACCGATTGAATGGACGAAGTGTGGCAGATATGGAGTGGCAAAGAGAGCGCTTTCGCATACATATTCGCGCAGCCCAAATCTGCAAAAAACCGCTCATCATTCATACGCGCAGCAGCTCGGATGACACGATTGCCATCCTGAAGGAGATGAAGGAAGACGGCGGTGCGGGTGCGGCGGGTGGCGTTTTCCATTGTTTTACCGAGACAACGGTTGTAGCAAAAGCGGCGCTTGATTTGGGTTTTTATATTTCGTTCTCTGGCATCTTGACGTTTAAAAATGCGCAGGCGATTCGGGAGGCTGCTGCCTTTGTGCCGCTCGATCGCATCTTGATTGAAACCGATAGTCCTTACCTTGCGCCATCGCCGTATCGTGGCAAAACCAATACACCTGCTTATGTGCCTTATGTGGCCACAGAGCTGGCGCGGATTAAGGCTGCGCCTGTTGGGCAAATTGCTCAAATCACTGGGGACAATTATTTCAATTTATTTAAGGGAGCTGCGCGATGAAATCGATGATTCGACTGATTGGCCTTGCTTACGTCTTAGCTTTATTCGCCTCGCCAGCGTGGGCTGGTGCCTATGATGATTATTTTCAGGCCATTAAAACGGACGATACACGTACGCTCACGACGCTTTTATTTCGGGGAATGGATCCTAATACGGTGGGTCCCGATGGCTTACCCGGATTGGTTCTTGCCGTGCGAGATGGTGCTCTCAAAGCTGCTAGCTTATTGCTCTCGCAAAATAAAACAAAAATTGATGCACGCTCACCGCAAGATGAATCCGCCTTGATGATGGCTGCACTGAATGGCCATGAGGCGTTAGTTAAGGCGCTGATTGCCAAGGGTGCAGATGTCAACAAAACAGGGTGGACGCCGTTGCACTATGCCGCTACAAAAGGTCACATCGGCATTATTAAATTACTCTTAGAAAAATCGGCTTATATCGATGCGGAGTCGCCCAATAAAAGCACCCCCCTGATGATGGCCGCTATGTACGGCACATTTGATGCGATGAAGCTTTTGATTGATGAAGGTGCTGATGTATTGCTTAAAAATGATTTAAACCTTACAGCGCTTGATTTTGCACGGCAAGCTAATCGTCCTGACTCGGCTGCCTTGTTGCTGAAAACCGTAGAGGCTAAGCGGCCTAAAGGCTCTTGGTAAGAATGTTTGAAATAGCGGCAATGAGTTCTGGGTGCTCACCGATTGAAGGCATAAGCTCAAGTTGGATGTTAGGATAGTTTTTTGCAAGTCTCGTTGTCATCGCAGGCAAGTCTTCCCTGGCGTGTTTGCCGACACCTAAAAACATAGGGGCAATGCGAATGTGACTAATGCCAAACCCTGCTAGCTCAATGACCACATCTTCTAGGTTGGGTGGCATTAGTTCTAGATAAGCGCAACGAACTTCATAAGCAGAAGATACCTTAGAAATTTCATGCGCTATAGCTTCGATCGGTTGAGACCACAGCGGGTCACGTGATCCATGCGCAAATAAAATAATACCAAGTGGCTTGATGGTTGAAGTTGTCATTTTTTATAAACGACCCACATGAATGCGGCTAGCGAGACGCAAAAATAAATCATGCTTGGGGCGGCAGCGGCCATCCAAGGTTCCCAGTGCGAGATGTTGCCGATGTAGCCAAAAACATTGTTCAACAAAAAGAAGCTAATGCCCGTCACCACACCGCCAAAGACATAAGCAGCAATACCGCCAGAGCGAAAATGTAGGTAGGCAAAAGGTAGTGCCAACATGAGCATCACCATGCAGCTTAGAGGATAGAAGAGTTTTTTCCAAAACTCAATTTCATAAAGCTGAGCGGATTGGCCGTTATTGTCTAGGTGCTGGATGTAGCGAAATAAATCATAAATGGGCATGCGTTCGGGTTTAAGTAGCGCGACCGATACCATTTGCGCATTGATTTCGGTGGGCCAGCGGTACTCGGGTAATTGACGTACATTTAAAGAAATTTCGTCTATAGCTGCCTCCATCGCCACATCTTTTAAATTTTGCGGGAACTCAATTCGTTTGGCATTCGTGAGCAACCATGCGTCATTTAAAAATTTCCCATGAGGTGCTTCGGTGCTCGATATGATCCGTCCGCTGGTGTCAAACTCAAAAATGCGCACACGTGCCATATCGCCATTACCGTCTAGGGCGCTCACATTGACGGCATAGCGGCTATAGCGCTGTTGCTCTTTGAGCCATGCACCCGATTGACCCGCAATGGTTGTGCCTTGGTATTTGGCCTTCAGGAGTTGTGCCGTCCGGTTGGACAGAGGCGCGGCATAGTCGCCGATGACAAAAGTTACGAAAACAAGGCCGGCGCCTAGCATCAGTAAAATTTTGAGCGCGCGCTGGGGATCTAGTCCACTGGTTCGCAAAATTGTGAATTCCGAGCTTTGTGCAAAGCGAGCCATCACTAATACGCCGCCAATTAAAACGCCTATAGGCAGTAACTCGTATAGATGCCCTGGAATTTGTAGCATCACATAGGCAAATGCATGTATCAATCCATAACGCTGAACGCCAACAGAGGACATCTCATCAACTAAATCAAAAAATATGAATAACGCTAAAAACCCTAGGCACACGTAGGTAATGCTGGACACAAGATCGACGTAGAGTAGGCGGCGAACGGTTTTCATGGTCGATATTGACGTCGTGCCAACCAAGCCCAAATAACGAAAAATACACCGCCATGCAAAACAAAGAGGCTAGAAAAAAAGCTCACACGGCCTGAGGAAATCCAATTTTGTCCCACATTGATGAAGTTGTAGTAAGTGACGAATGCCAAGATTGCAAATAGCAAGTGACTGCTACGTGCTGTGCGCGGCTTAGTGCTAGCACTGGCCAACGCGAGCAGCATCAGATTGATGGAGGCCAGCACGATACCAATACGCCAAGATAGCTCACCTTGATTATCTAATTTGGGGTCTCGCAGCAAAGCCAAGGTGGTACGCGCGTTTGGAAAACCAGTTGATTGTTCCGCGTCACTTGCACTAATCAGTGAGCCCATCATTTCGAACTCCATGAGCTTAATGTCTTGCTTAGAGGAGTCGATAGTGAGCTGATGTCCCTTATTTAGCACGATGTATTTCTCGCCTTTGATCATTTCGACATGCCCTTTTTGCGCCGACGTTACCACTTCTTTGCCTTGGTCAGTGGTGGCCATAAACACGTTGCTCGCTTGCGCAGTGTCGATATCTTTGATGTCTGATTTGTCAACATAAATAATACGCTTGCCATTGGCGGATTCTTGAAACTCTCCAGGAACAATGCGCTCCAAATCACCTCGCTGCTCATAACGGTCACGCAGATTTTGCAACTGCGCGTTAGACCACGGCCAGATCATGAATACCATTAATGTGATAGTCATAAAGATGGGCGCTGCGAAGCTGAATAATGGTCTGATAAAGCTTGCGATGCTCTTGCCGCTGCTCAGCCAGATAACCACCTCGCTATCACTGATCATGCGTGCCAAGGTGTTCACCACTGTGATGAATAAAGCCAGTGCCAAAATGGTCGGCGCATGCCCCATCACTGAGTAAGCCATGACTAAAAATACTTCTTGTGGATTGACAACACCCTTGGAGGCTAGGCCGAGTGTGCGGATGAGCATCATGCTCATCACAATCGTGACGAGCACGACCAAGGTAGCTCCAAAAGTTCGTGACAATTCCCGCTGAAGTGATTGCTTAAAAATCATGAAGACTATTTTCGCAGCATGACGTACTCGCCATAAATCTCAATGAATTGCCATTGCAATTTTTGTGTAGAGGTCATGGCGTCAAACACCGTCTGATGCATGACCACGGTCATGGGTTCATGCCGTGATGACACTAGGCGAGTGGCTTCCAGTTGCTCCAAACTGGGTGCGTCTAACGCTTGGTTTTGTGAATAAAACGCAGCAGATGGCGGCACCTTGCCAATGTAGACCAAGGGCGTACCTTGTGCCCAGTTTATGAGCAAATGCTTTTGTGATTGTTTATCCAGCACAGGGTTAAAGAAGACAACAGCAATAATCACAATCAGTGGTGCAGGCACGGCTAGTGCCATGCACCAGCGCCAAGCGCTGCTGCGCCCTATCAGATGGATGACGACTTGGCTCATCAGCAAAGCAAATGCTGGCAGAGCAGTCAGCATATAGGCTTCTAGGATGTTGCGCGAAGGGGAAAAGAGCAGCAATGGCGCAAAAATCCAGCACAGCAAGTATTGCGTCGCGCAAGAGGGTGCATGGGATACGGCGATTGCTATGCTGACTGTTTTTGTTTTATCACGCCATGTGAGGTAGAGAGCAGGAATTGCAAGTAGTAGCCAAGGCAAGAATGACTCGACGGCAAACCACCAAATCATGCCTAGGGGTTCGCCATGGCTGGCTGCAAAGCGCCCTCCCGCCCAGTCTTTGACGAAGAAGCGCTCAATGTGCTCGCCAATGATGAAGTGGTATAAAAATCCTGGCGTACGAATTTCCGCCAGGATGTACCAGGGAAATGCGATGAAGGCCATGAGCACAAGACCGCGTAGCCAAGGCAGGGTTTCCCAAATCAAAAGGATACGAGCTTTGGGCGAGAAGATCATCCACAAGAACAAAGAAAGGCCGAGCAGCACAAGGGCGAGTGGACCTTTGGCTAAAAGTCCAATGGCTGCGCCAACAAAAAATCCCCATCGCCACCATGTGTTTTTGACTTTGTCATTGCTTGATGTCACTACCCAAAAACTCACCATGGATAGCGTCAATCCGCCCGCTAAAAAAATATCGGTTGCCACGAAACCTGCCGCAAAAAATCCAAATGGCGTAGAGATATAAATCAAACTGGCGATGAGAGCAAAGAGCGTCTGTGAGCTGACAGGTTTTGCAGGATAAGGCCAAAACCAAAGTAAGCTGATAGTGAGTAATGATGCAATGAAGGTCGGTAGACGTAGCGCAAATTCATTGATGCCAAGCCAGCTCATGGAGATGGCATCTACCCAAAACAGTAGAGGCGGTTTACCCCACAACGGCACACCATCGCTGACCCACAGCGTGACCCAGTCGCCGCTTGCGAGCATTTTTCTGGCCAATTCGGCATAGCGCGGCTCGGTTGTACCAATCAGTGGATATTGATTTAGGAGAGCAAATCGCGCGAGAATAATGATGAAAAGTAAAACAAAAAGCGCAAACGTCAACCGATCTTTTTTCATCGTATTACTTCACCGCTTGCGTCATCTTCATCGCCGATGCAATCAGCGTCGTCACTTGTCCCATGTCGGATGGCACCACTAAGGTGGTCGTGCTGCTAGCAGCGACTTTGGAATAAGCCTCCACTGCTTTTTCTGCCACTTTTAGCTGCACGGCTTGCTCCCCGCCCGGTTTTTGAATGGCGGCTGCCACACGCTCAATCGCGCCCGCAGTCGCATCGGCCACGGCGGTAATGGATGCTGCTTCGCCTTGCGCTTTGTTAATTACGGCTTGCTTTTCACCCTCGCTTCTTGCAATCGCGGCTTCGCGCTCACCCGTGGCGATATTGATTTGCTCTTGGCGGCGTCCTTCGGACGCGGCAATTAGCGCACGTTTTTCGCGTTCGGCGGTAATTTGCGATTGCATGGCGTGCAAAATTTCTTTGGGCGGTGTGAGGTCTTTGATCTCATAGCGCAGCACCTTCACGCCCCAGTTCAGTGCGGCAGCATCAATCGAGCTGACGACGCTATGGTTAATCGTTTCGCGCTCTTCAAATGTTTTGTCAAGTTCCAACTTGCCAATGACTGAGCGTAAGGTGGTTTGCGCTAACTGCGTAATCGCCATGATGTAGTTGGCCGAGCCATAGCTCGCACGCATGGGGTCAGTCACTTGAAAGTAGATGATGCCATCCACTTGCAGCTGCGTGTTGTCACGGGTAATGCAAACCTGTCCAGGCACGTCCATGGCAATTTCTTTAAGTGAGTGCTTGTAGGCGACGTTATCAATAAAGGGCAGCAGCATATTGAGACCTGGGGTGAGCGTGCTGTGGTACTTACCGAGCCGCTCGACAACCCATGCGTTTTGCTGCGGTACGACTTTGAGCGTGCGAATAATAAAAATTACAACCACAACGACCAAAACGGCAGCGATGGGGAATGAGGTTTCCATGATGAGTCCTTTAAATCTGCGAGAGAACGAGTGTATTGCCATCGACGGCGACGATACGATGCCAACCCGTTTGAAACAGAGCGCTATCCGCCAGGCCGCTCTGGCTATGCCGTGCCGACCATGATGCCCCGCGATGCACAACTGATGCGGCCCCCGAGGCAGACCATGCGCTAACTTCAACGGTGCTGCCCACATCTAGGTGCACGTCTTGATTGCTCTCGACGTTTTCAGTTTTTTTGCGTGGGCCAAACCAGTGCCAAGCGCCCACTGCGCCGCTTGCCACCACGCTACAGGTCACAAGCTGCATACTTGTGCTGAAGCCCATGTGAGAGGCGATAGCGCCAGCCATCATGCCAATCGCAAGCATCAATAAATAAAACGTACCCGTAGCGAGTTCCAACGCCACGAAGCTGCCAGCCAGCAACCACCAGATCGTAGATAGTTCCATTTCATCTTTCTCCTGTGCACAATGTGCCTTAAACTTCGCGCCTTATCAAAAATTTCACCTTAGAGAGCTCCGCATGAAATTTCGTTTCCCTATTGTCATTATTGACGAAGATTTTCGTACTGAAAACACCTCAGGTTCGGGGATTCGTGCGTTAGCTACGGCAATAGAGAGCGAAGGCTTTGAAGTGCTGGGTGCCACCAGCTACGGCGATTTGAGCCAGTTTGCCCAGCAGCAAAGCCGTGCCAGCGCGTTTATTTTGAGTGTGGACGATGATGAATTCACGCCAGGCCCCGAGCTGGATCCTGCAGTGCTCGGTTTGCGTACCTTCATTGAAGAGGTACGCCGTAAAAACGCTGATGTGCCCATTTATATTTACGGCGAGACCAAAACTAGCCGTCATTTACCCAACGATATCCTGCGCGAGCTACATGGCTTCATTCACATGTTTGAAGATACGCCTGAGTTTGTTGCCAAACACATCATTCGAGAGGCCAAAAGTTACTTAGATGGCGTGAAGCCCCCGTTCTTTAAGGCGCTTGTGCATTACGCACAGGATGGCTCCTACTCTTGGCATTGCCCTGGGCACTCGGGCGGCGTGGCGTTTTTGAAGACACCGATTGGCCAGATGTTCCATCAATTCTTTGGTGAAAACATGCTCCGTGCGGACGTGTGCAATGCAGTGGAAGAGCTGGGTCAATTGCTAGACCACGATGGCGCAATTGGTGAGTCTGAAAAGAACGCGGCGCGTATTTTTAATGCCGATCACTGCTTTTTTGTGACTAACGGCACGAGCACATCTAACAAGATGGTCTGGCATCACACGGTGGCACCGGGTGACGTGGTAGTGGTGGATAGGAACTGTCACAAATCGATTCTTCATGCCATCATCATGACGGGTGCGATTCCTGTGTTTATGAAGCCCACGCGTAACCACTTTGGCATCATTGGTCCAATCCCTAAAGAAGAGTTTGAGCCCGCCAGTATTCGCAAAAAGATTGCTGCTAATCCGCTTCTCAAACATGTTGATCCTAAAAAAGTGAAGCCACGTGTGATGACGGTGACGCAATCGACCTACGACGGCGTGCTCTACAACACCGAGACGATTAAGAATTTACTAGATGGCTATGTGGACACTCTTCATTTTGATGAAGCTTGGTTGCCGCACGCGGCGTTCCATAAGTTTTATGGCACGTATCACTCCATGGGCAAAAACCGCACACGCCCCAAAGAGGCGCTGACTTTTGCCACACAGTCCACACACAAACTGCTAGCAGGCATTAGTCAAGCCAGTCACGTGCTGGTGCAAGATTCGCAAAACCGCAAGTTGGACAGGCATTTGTTTAACGAAGCGTATTTGATGCACACCAGCACGAGTCCTCAGTACGCCATCATTGCCAGTTGCGATGTGGCTGCGGCCATGATGGAAGCCCCTGGTGGTACAGCGCTGGTAGAAGAGTCCATTACTGAAGCACTGGACTTTAGACGTGCTATGCGCAAGGTCGATGCCGAATACGGCAAAGACTGGTGGTTCAAGGTGTGGGGCCCCGATAAGTTGGCGGAAGAGGGAATTGGCAAGGCAGACGCTTGGATTATTAAAGGCGAGTCACGCAGTAGCAAAACGGGTGAAAACACCGCGCGTAACTGGCACGGCTTTGGCAAGATGGCCGACGGCTTCAATATGCTCGATCCAATTAAATCGACCATCGTAACCCCTGGACTCGACTTGAATGGTAAGTTCGCCCAAACAGGTATTCCAGCCAGTATCGTGACTAAATTTTTGGCTGAGCACGGCGTGATTGTGGAGAAGACGGGGCTATACAGCTTCTTCATCATGTTTACGATTGGCATCACCAAGGGGCGCTGGAATACCTTGCTCACGGCTTTGCAGCAATTTAAAGACGATTACGACCGCAATCAGCCGATGTGGCGTATCCTGCCCGAGTTTTGCAAAGCACATCCGCGGTACGAGCGTATGGGGCTGCGCGACCTGTGTCAGCATGTGCATACGCTCTACGCCAAGCACGATATTGCGCGCCTGACGACCGATGTGTATCAAAGCGATTTAACGCCCGCCATGACGCCAAGTGATGCTTATGCTTACATCGCGCATCGCAAGACGGAACGAGTGGAAATTGATAAGTTAGAGGGGCGTATTACCGTGGGCTTGGTGACACCCTATCCACCAGGTATTCCGCTATTGATTCCTGGAGAGGTGTTCAACAAAAAAATTGTGGATTACCTCAAATTTGCACGTGAGTTTAATCGCGAGTGCCCAGGCTTTGAAACCGATATTCATGGCCTTGTGGAAGAAAAAGGCTCGGATGGGGTTACTCGGTATTTTGCGGATTGCGTACGGTGAAAATCTTAATGGTCAAGGCTCACAGCGTGGGCGTTGGCGATTTGCTTCGTAGTTCAGCCGCTTGGCGCACGCTTAAAAATCGATGGCCAAATGCTCAGTTGCATTTGTTGTTTTTGTCGAAGCAACAAGGTTACGCCACAGAAGAGCTCATCAAGCAGCATCATTTGTTGACAAGTGCTCATTTCATCACCATACGGAGTGGCTCGCCGCATGAGTTGGGGGCAAAAAATATATCTCTGAAGTCGATATTAGCTGAGGCGAAGGCGATTTGTGCAGAGGTGAAACCCGATCTGATTATTGACTTTGAAGCTTCAGGTTTGCGTACAAGTGTAGTGACTCGTGCCTGCGCCAAAACAAGCGGAGCAAAGGCTCTGGGTATTGCGAGTTTTTTTGGACGATCACTTTTTTATGATCAAACGGCACCATCACTGAAGCAATTTGCAAAGACGCACAACCTCTCGCTACCGATGGATTACACCCAGCGCGATTACGTGGCACTGGCAACTTTGGGATTAGAGCGCAAAGGGCAGGCGATTGAATTGAGAGTAACCGCAGATGGCGAACACGCACGTGATCGGCTGAATGCGCAGTTATCAAAATTGCCTGCAAGCCGCATGGTGATTGGCCTCAACATTGGCTGCGGCACGCCAGATGCGCTGCATAAGCGTCCGAATTTGGATGTGTTGGCTGATGCGCTTGGACAGATTGACGCACAGACGCCGTTCATCTTGGTGCTCACGGGTGCGGCGTTTGAGAAAGATATTAACCAAACGTTTATGGCGGTGTACCAAAAAAAATGGGGTGATACGGACAACATCATCGATTGGGCTGGGCAATCATCTCTTAGTGGTTTGACGGGCGTTATCGATGCAGTGGATGTTTTTATTTCAACTGATTCAGGCCCTTACCATATGGCTGTAGCGCTTTGCAAACCAACCTTGGTGCTTTTTACTTACGCCGAAGTCACGTCGTATCATGACGTGCCGTGGTGCCTGCGTTTGGTGGCACCTTATCAGACGCAGGATGTTGCGTTGGCTGTTCACAATTTAATCTCTAGTGGTTCGATATGCAGCGCCTAGATCGCCCTTATTTGACGCATTCGTTTAGCATGGCTGCGCTGTATTGCTTGGCTGTGTCGGTCAGCATGGGCGTGGCTTTGGTATCGATTTCTAAGCTACTCGTTGTGTTGGCGATTGCTGCAAAGTTGGTGAGTCTTTGGCGAGCTAGGCAGCTCCGATTCGTCAAAAGTGGTTACATCACTTTTACCGCTATTGCAGCGGGGCTCGCTTGGCTGTATTTGTCCTTGCTTTGGAGTGAAGGTGGTGACGGTGAACGCATGGTTAGTTTTATGCGCCACGCTAGGCTGTGGGTGCTGCCTGCCGTTTACTATTTAATTGAGACAAGGCGCGACGCTTTAAAGATTCTCGTAGCGTTTGTCGTTGGCCAAATGTTTGTTGTGCTCAGCTCGTGGTTTTTATGGCTTGGCGTGTCACTTCCTTGGGCAATCACCGAATTCCCACTGAGTGCAGGCATTGTGTTTACCAGCACCTTAGAGCAACCCGTGATGAGTACGCTCATGCTTGTAATGGTGTGGTTTTTGCGCGCTGAAATCCCACAAAAATGGCGTCAAACCGTTGTGATAACAATGCTTGCCTTAACGATTTCTAATGTGTTTTTTGTAATGACGGGGCGTACAGGTTATCTCGTCATGATGCTGGCGATATCGCTTGCTATTTTTTGGTTGTTACCGAAAAAATTCAGACCCGCTGTTGTGTTTTTACCGATTGTGATAGCACTCACACTTGGATTAGTTTCCACGCGTTTTCAAACCAAGATGACTGAGATTAAGCGGGATGTACTGGAGTACCAAAATGGTAACTTTGATACATCGCAGGCGCAGCGCTTGGATTACTGGGCTAAATCGCTGCAAGCGGTGCAAGATAAGCCTTTGATTGGGCATGGTGTTGGTAGTTGGCGCGTCAATTACCTCCGTTTGGGCGGAGCTGATCAGGTCAACCCACCTAGTAATCCACATCAGCAATTTTTATTGTGGATGGTTGAAGGCGGTCTGATTGGCTTAGCGTTTTTACTCACCATTTTTGCAACAATTTATCGCGATTCAGGTCAATTGGATTCATCCGCGCAGCAGGCACTCAGGGCGACACTGGCAATTACAATTTTGATGAGTATGATGAACTGCCCACTCTTCGGGGCTGGCATGGGCGAATTTATTTTGCTGATGATGGGCGCGCTATTGGCGACGAATCAAAGGCAGTAATTGCTTGGCTATTTTGGAGTTGGCGTAGTCAGAGAGGTGGTCGCCATAGCTGTATAAAAAATACTTGGCCTCGTGATACGTGCACTGGTTGGCAGGAACGTCGCACAGTATCGGTACGGGGTCAAAAATCAGCAGCTGTGGATTGCGGTTAGCTAGTAGCTTGACAAACTGCTGATAAGCCGCTGTACCTGCTAAATGGTCTGTATAAGTCATTTTGCAGTTTGGATTTGCAGCACGGTAAAGTAAGCGATTCAACACAGGCAAAGATGTCATTTCGCCTTCAATGCAACTGCTGGGGTCAGGTAGTGTGGGGTTGTCAATGACAAACACCACTTTTTTGTTTACCTGTTGAAGTCTTCGTATTATTTCATTTTGCTCGTCAACGGCTTGTTCGATATCTACAGTAGTGTAGATTTTTTGAATAAAACCATTGACGTGATCGGTTGGAAAAAGATGTCTGTAGCTGCTGACGAGCACCACTGTTTGTACAGCTCGATCATGCTCAAGCTGGTTTAAAGCAAGCTCCAGTAGGTGCGAAGGTGCATTTTTTTGCAATTTAAACGTTGGGAAAGAACCCAACATCATCCAGTTTTCGTCTTGTCTTGATTCGCGCGCGAGCCCATAGTACAAAGCTTCCCCCTTGCTATCACCAATGACGGCAAAGCGCGGAGATGTTGCTTTATCTTGGCTTAAGCACCATTCAAATTGAGTGACTAGATTTTGCGGTAGGTCGCATGCGTGCTTAAGCAAGCCGCGATCTGCTCCCAGCACGATGCTGCTCGCATCGGCATTTAAACGCTCGTAATGTCTAAAGGGCAGACCTTCATTTCGAGTGATGGCATAACCTGTTAAAAACAGTGCGAGCATGGTGATGCATAAGATACTAATGATGCTTTTAGATGCTTTGCGATGGCGACTTGGGAATCGAATCGGGCGCTCAATGAATTGATATGTTAAAAAAGCGAGGCCAACGCTGGCTAAAAGCAAGATGCCACGCACGGCCGCGGATGGTGTTTGTCCCTCGAAGATGCGGGCAAAAGTGAGCAAAGGCCAATGCCAAAGATAGAGTGGATAGCTGATAAGTCCTATCCAAACAAGAGGGCGGCTCGCAAGCCATTGTGTGTTGATGTATGTACTAGGGCCAGCCGCAATGAGACAGGCCGTGCCCAGTGTGGGTAGCAGCGCCCACAGGCCTGGAAAGGCGCGTGTTGGGTCAATGAGTGTCATACCTACCAGCAGCAAGCCGATGCCCATAACCGCAAGCGATAGGCTAACGCGTTTGGGCAATTGCAGGATGGGTGATCGCTGATGCCAATAGGCCAAAGCTGCACCAATAATGAGTTCCCAAGACCTAGCGAATGGGGAGTAAAAATCGGCTGTCAGATCACGACCCATGAGCTGATAGCTATAGATTAGTGATGTGCAAAAAATAACGCCAATGAGTACAGCTTTGCTGTGAGCTTTGAACGTGATGTGTGATAGCTTGTGGCAGATGAGCAATAACAATGGCCAGATCAAATAGAACTGCTCTTCAATGGCTAATGACCACAAATGAAGCAGCGGCTTAGTGATTGCCGCAGTATCAAAATAACCCGCATCGCGCCAGAATAAAAAATTATTTAAGAACGCGGCGCCGCCTGCCGTATATCTCCCCAGTTGTTTGTATTCGCCAGAAGTCAGCGCAACCCATCCCACGCACAAGCAAAAAATGAGTACCGCTGCCAGCGCAGGAAAAATGCGCTTGATACGCTGCGCATAAAAGTGTGCAAGCGAAAATTGATCTAGTGCCAGTTGCTTGAGCAGGATGCCAGTAATGAGATAGCCCGAGATAACAAAAAAAATGTCAACACCAACAAAGCCACCTGGCAGGGCGCTTGGAAAAGCGTGAAAAATGATGACAGCTAAAACGGCAAGGGCACGCAAGCCGTCAATGTCATGGCGGTAAGTCAATTGAAGAGCCTCAATCTGCTAGTCCCATCTGATAGAGCCGCGCATAATGAGTTCCTTGCGCAAGCAAGGCTTCGTGTGTGCCCATTTCCACAATTTTTCCTTTAGACATCACCACAATGGAGTCCGCACTTTGTACCGTCGAGAGACGATGCGCAACGACTAGCGTGGTACGCCCCTGCATCAACTCATCTAACGCTTGTTGCACGGCCCGCTCTGATTCGTTGTCTAAGGCCGAGGTGGCTTCATCCAATAACAAAATGGGCGCATTTTTATAAATGGCGCGTGCAATAGCGAGGCGCTGACGCTGACCACCCGATAACTGAGCCGCATTGTGTCCCACCACAGTATGAATGCCGCTGGGTAAGGAGGCGATGAGCTCGTCAAGATGGGCGGCCTGCAAGGCTTGCTGGATAAGGCTTGGTGAAGGATTTGGGTCGCCAAGCGCAACATTTGCACCTAACGTGTCGTTAAACATCACCACATCTTGACTGACGTAGGCGAATTGCTTGCGAAGTACTGCCAAATCCCATTCGGGAATAGCTTGTTCGTTTAAAAAGATTGCCCCTTCGGTGGGTTCTAAAAAGCGCGGCAGTAAATTAATGAGGCTGGTTTTGCCTGAGCCCGATGTGCCTACTAAGGCAACCTTTTGTCCTGTTTGGATCGTGAGCGATACGCCATCTAGAGCCCATCCGCTAGCATCTTTGTAACGTAGCTTGACGTTATTAAATCGCAAGGCTGTTGATGTTTTCTGCATCGGCACGGGCAAGCGGCCCGACGTCTCATCGACCAAAGAATCGACAAAATCGAGGCCACGTTCAACCGCAGCTAGCCCGCGAACCAAGGGGGCTGCGGCTTCCGAGAGGTGTTTGATAGGTGCCACAAGCATCAGCATCGCCATAATAAAAGCTGCAAATCCGCCCACGCTAATGCTGGTTCCCGCGTTGTTTTGCCAAAGCGCAATGCATATGACTGCGGAGAGTGCTGTTGCCGCTAGCATTTGCGTGAGAGGTGTCATGGCCGATCCACCCATGATGCCTTTGATGCTAAGACGGCGCAGTGCTGCGCTGAGAAGTTCAAAGCGTGCGGTTTGCAAACCTTGCGCCTGATGCAGACGTACCATGCGCTGTGCCAGCACGTTTTCCTCTACCACGTAGGCAAGATCATCTGTCGTTTTTTGCACCGTCTTAGCAATGCCACCTAAACGTTTAGAAAAATACTTCATGATGGCCGCTACACCCGGAATAATCGTGAAGACGATAAGTGTCAGCTGCCAATTAAGATAAAGCAAGTAGGCCAAAAGTGCCATCAGTGTGAGACTGTCTTTCAAAATAGAGAGCAAGCTATTCACAAGCTGCGTGGTGCCATTTTGAATTTCGTGCACGATGGTGTTCGAGAGGCTGCTGGACGTTGTTTTGGCTAGCTCATTGATGCGAATGCGCTGCATTTTTGCAAATAAAGCGGTGCGCAGTTTTTGCATCGCGTTGTTTGACAGTACCGCTAAAAAATATTGTGCCAAAAATCCCGCTAAACCGCGCAGCGCAAACAAGCCAATGATGGCGGCTGGCACCTTCCAAAGCGATAAACCATTACCCACGAAGCCCTTGTCTAGCAATGGCTGCAGCAGAGCAGGTATGGCAGGCTCAGTGAGTGAGACCAGCAACGTGGCAATGAAAATACCCAAAATAGGCAATCCAGCATGCTCAAAATAAGGCTGGATTTTGCCTAGGCGAGCATAAAATTTTTGGATAGCGTCTAGAGAAAACATAAGTACCGCGATCATAATTGAACCATGTCTGAACTCCGCGCCCTCAGTGTTATTGTGATTACCAAAAACGAAGCCAGCAATATTGCGGCGTGCTTGGCGTCTGTTTCTTTTGCGGGTGAAGTCATCGTGGTGGACTCGGATAGTTCAGACGGCACGGCCATGATCGCCCAGCAGATGGGCGCGTGCGTGACGACAACTTTTGATTGGCCTGGTTTTGGGCGGCAAAAAAATAGAGCCTTGGATTTAGCTACGGGGGACTGGATTTTGTCGATTGATGCCGATGAGCGCGTCACGCCAGAGTTGGCAGCGGAAATTCGGCGGGCGATGGAATCGAATACAGCCTCTATTTTTGATATTCCTCGTCGCACATCTTTTTGCGGCCAATGGATTGATCACTGTGGATGGTCACCTGATCGAGTCACCCGACTATTTCAGCGTGGCACAGCTCGTTTTAATGATCATTTAGTCCACGAAAGTCTGCAAGCAGTAGTGCCAAATACGCATACGATATCCTTGCATCATCCTTTGTTGCACTTTAGTTATCCTACGCCTAATCATTATTGGGATAAGCTTAAGACTTATAGTGAGGCTTGGGCGGTACAAAAAGCTCAAGAAGGAAAATCAACTTCAATTGGACGTGCAATGGCTTCGTCTGTTGTCGCTTTCGTGCGAAGCTATATCATTCGTCTTGGATTTTTAGATGGCGCACTGGGTTTTGTTGTGTGCCAAATGCAAGCGCAAGCGACGTTTTATAAATATTTTCAGTTGTATTTTTTAAATCAATCGAAAAAGCAATCAAAGACATGATGACTTTTTTTACTCGCCGACAAGTAATCGCACAAGCGGCAGGTCTCGCTAGCATTGGCTTGGCGAGTCCACCTGCGTTAGCACAGTTTCGCGTGGAAGTCTCAGGCATTGGTGCGACGCAGCTTCCTCTGGCGATTGTTGCATTTAGAGGTGATGAGCTTGCACCGCAAAAAATTGGCGCTATCGTACAAGCTGACTTAATTCGATCGGGCGTGTTTCGTTCTGTGGATGGTGTGAGTGGGTTGGATGAAACTAGTCGCCCCGACTGGTCCCGTATCAGGTCGCTTGGTGCTGATACCCTGCTGGTTGGAAGTAATAGTCGCTTGGCTGATGGTCGTTTTGATGTGAGGTGCCGTTTGTGGGACGCTGTGCGGGGCGTTGAGTTGGGTGCGCAAAATCTTGTGGTGGGCAGTGCTGAATTGCGCTATACCGCACACCGCATAGCGGATTGGATTTATGAGAAGTTAACAGGGGAAAAGGGTGTTGCGGCAACCCGCATTGCTTACATTACAAAAACGGGCGGTAGCACATCGCCTAGGTTCAATTTGTGGGTTGCGGATTCCGATGGTGAAGGTGCAGGCTCTGCGCTTGCAAGCAATGAGCCGATCATTTCTCCTGCGTGGTCACCCAATGGGCAGCAGCTCGCTTACGTGTCATTTGAGTCACGTAAACCTGTGGTGTATGTTCATGAAGTTGCCACTGGCCGTCGTCGCGTAGTGGCCGACTTCAAAGGGTCAAACAGCTCGCCAGCGTGGTCACCTGATGGCCGTAATCTAGTGGTGACTCTGAGCCGTGATGGTGGTTCACAGATGTTCTTGTTGTCGGCGGCGGGCGGCGGCGAACCCCGTAAATTATCGAGCTCACTCAGTATTGATACCGAGGCCGTTTTTGCGCCTGGTGGACAAAACATTTATTTTGTTAGTGATCGTGGAGGGAGTCCTCAGATTTACCGCATGCCTCTTAGCGGCGGGGCAGCACAACGCATTAGCTTTTCTGGCAACTACAACATTTCGCCAGCTATTAGTCCAAACGGCAAGCAGCTTGCCTTTATTTCACGAATTGGTGGCGCTTTCAAGCTAGTGATACAAGATCTAGCTTCGGGAGCAGTGCAGCCACTGACGGACACTGATGCCGATGAGAGCCCAAGCTTTAGCGCAAATGGTAAACAAATTATTTATGCGACGCAAATTGCAAGCGGCAACCGTTGGCAAGAGGCGTTGATGACGACGACTTTAGATGGTCGCGTGAAATCTAAACTCACGGCAGCATTGGGCGATATTCGAGAACCGGATTGGGGTGTTTTCCAAGGCGGCGCTTTAAAATAACTTTCACTTAGGAGCTTTTCATGATTCGTACAAAACTATTTTTACTCGCTTTTAGCGCAGCAATGCTTGTGGCTTGCGGAACGAAGGTTCCCATTACAGAGCAGGCGCCCGTTATGGATCGCGCGCCCGAACCTGTTGCGCCGCCGCCGCCACCTCCAGCGGACGTTACGCTTCGCGATATCAAACCAATTGAAGCCCCCCCCCTCGCCGCTATAAAGCCTGGTATCGTGTACTTTGACTTTGATAGCTATGTTGTAAAACAAGAGTACCAAGGTCTTTTAGAAGCACAAGCAAAATTTTTAACAGTTAACCGTAACGCTAGAATTTCCTTAGGTGGACATACGGATGATCAGGGCGGACGTGAATACAACTTGGCGCTGGGGCAAAAGCGTGCTGATGCAGTCAAACGCGCGCTTGCTATTTTGGGGGTCACTGAGACACAAATGGAGGCGGTCAGCTTTGGCAAAGAGAAGCCAGCCAGTACGGCCACGGACGAAGATGCCCGCGCTAAAAATCGTCGCGTAGAACTTGCTGCGCCTTAAGACTCATAAAGGCCAATAGCATGTTGCTGAAAGTTGCAAAATTTAAATTCTTTCTTGTGCTTTTAGCGTTATGGTTTGGTTGCACATCTATTAGCTTTGCGGGTCTGTTTGATGACGAGGAGGCGCGCAAAGCTATTCTTGATTTACGGCAAAAAATCGAAGCAATTGAGCTGTCGCGTACACAAGATAAGCAAGCATTGCAAAATCTGCAACTTGCACAGCAAAGCATTCAAAGCCTACGTGATGAGAATATGCAAATCAAGCGTAGTTTGTTGGATTTGCAAACGCTGATCGAACAACTGCGCAGTGATCTGTCCAAGCAAGTCGGGCAGCAAGAACAGTTGGCGAAAGATGTGAGCGAAATACAGCGCCGTCAGCGTGATTTGGCTCAAGGTGTGGACGATAGGATGCGCCGCTTAGAACCTATTAAAGTCAACCCTGATGGCAAAGAGTTTCTGGCTGATCCAGCCGAAGTGAAGGAGTACGACGCGTCGCTTGCGTTGTTCCGCAAAGGTGACTTTAAGTCAACAACGCAGTCATTTATTGATTTTTTGCGTCGTTACCCGCAAAGTGGCTATCAATCGTTGGGTTTGTTTTGGTTGGGTAATGCGCAGTATGCGAATCGGGAGTATAGGGAAGCGATAGTTAACTTTAAATCGGCTGTAGATGCTAACCCCGCATCAAGCAAAGCTCCGGAAGCCTTGCTGGCTATGGCGAATAGCCAGATTGAGTTGAAAGACACGCGTAACGCTCGCCGTACGCTAGAAGATTTGATGAGAATTTACCCTCAGTCCGAAGCGGCGGCGGCTGCTAAGGATCGTCTGTCGCGATTGAAATAAAAATAGCTTTTCAAAAAGAGGTTCTTCTATGCCAACTATTGACGTGGTGGCTCTCACAAGTCAAGTTTTGTGGGCTGCTTTTGCACTCTCTATCGTCTTTGGATTTGTTGCCCAAAGAAGTCATTTTTGTACGATGGGCGCAGTTAGTGACATCGTCAACATGCAAGACTGGACAAGAATGCATATGTGGGCGATGGCGATTGCCGTCGCCATGCTTGGCTTTGCTGGTTTGGCTTATGCGGGCTTGCTTAGCCCAGAAAAAACACTTTATGTTTCGTCTAAGGTGCTTTGGCTATCGTTTGCAGTAGGCGGCTTGCTGTTTGGCTTTGGTATGGTGCTGGCATCAGGCTGCGGCAATAAGACTTTGCTGCGGATTAGCTCGGGCAGCTTGAAATCCCTCGTTGTTTTTATAGTGATGGCCGTTACTGCCTTTGCGACGCTGAAAGGCATCACAGCGGTTGTGCGTGTCAACACAGTTGATTTGTTCAGTCTCCCAACCGTCATGCCCACTACGGGTCTGCGACTCTTGATCTCTTTTGTGTTGGCAGTAGCCTTGGTTGCGTGGGCGCTTCGTAACTCTGCGATGAGGAGCGTCTCTGCTTGGTTGCCAAGCCTTGTGATTGGCGGCGTGATTGTAGCGATGTGGTGGGTCAGCGGAAAGCTTGGCTATCTGCCAGAGCATCCAGACACTTTGCAAGAAGCTTATCTGGCAACTAATTCTGGACGAGCGGAATCTTTAAGCTTTGTTGCACCAATGGCCTACACCGTTGATTGGGTGATGTTTTTTAGCGATAAAAGTAAGGTACTGACTTTGGGTATTGTGAGTGTCTTTGGTGTTTTGGTCGGCGGGTTTTTGGAGGCGAAACTATCCAAAACATTCCGATGGGAAGGCTTTGGCAGCGTCGAGGATGTTGCCAACCACTTAATTGGCGCTGCCTTGATGGGTGTTGGTGGTGTAACGGCTATGGGATGCACTATTGGACAAGGCTTGTCAGGGGTTTCGACGTTAGCTTTAGGTAGCTTTATTGCCACAGCTGGCATTTTGGCTGGCGCAGTCTTCGCGCTCAAATATCAAATCTGGCGCTTGGATCGCTTGTGATCGATCATGCGCGTCGGTTTGGGGGGCTTGCTCGGCTGTACGGCATCTCTGGCGCAGCGCAAATTTTTGCATCCCACATCGTTGTCGTCGGCATAGGCGGTGTTGGCTCGTGGAGTGCGGAAGCTTTGGTGCGTAGTGGAGTCGGGCGAATTACACTGATTGACATGGATCACGTGTCCGAATCCAATATCAATCGACAAATCCATTCGCTTGATTCAACACTTGGCAAATCCAAAATCGAAGCCATGCGAGACCGCATGTTGGATATTAACAACAACTGCCAAGTTCAACTTATTGATGATTTTGTAACTCCAGAGAACTGGCCTGCGCTTGCAATAGAGATTTCTGAGTTTGCAAAAATAGATGGTGTGATCGACGCTTGCGACCAAGTGGTAGCAAAAACCACGTTAGCGGCTTGGGCTTTACATCAAAAAAAACTTGCCTTTATCACCGTGGGTGCAGCGGGCGGCAAGCAGCAAGCGCACTTAGTTCAAAAAAATGATTTGCTTGATGTGACACACGATCCGCTTTTGGCAAAAATGCGCTATAACCTGCGCCGTCAACATGGCGCTGCTCGGCAAGGCAAGCTGGGCGTGGCCTGTATCTATAGCACGGAGCTAGTTCAGAAGCCCGTTCACGAGATAACCAATGAACTCTGCGCGATTGACGATTCGTTTGATGGATCACTCAATTGTCACGGCTTTGGATCGAGTGTTGCGGTCACAGCTACTTTTGGCTTGTGCGCAGCAGGTGAGACCATAAAGACGCTTGCTAAAGTCGCTAAAACAACGCTATAATCGAAGGCTTTGCTGCGAAGCAAGAGTGGGATGTTAGCTCAGTTGGTAGAGCAGCGGACTTTTAATCCGTTTGTCGTGGGTTCGACCCCCGCACATCCCACCACTCACTTAATAGAATCAAGGGTTTACGAGCAATCGTAAACCCTTTTTCTTTGTTACACTCACAGACTATCTGTTTTTGCACCAGCCAGAGAGGCCAGTCAAAGGAACTTATGCGAATTATTCATTTCTTTCTGATCGTTTTAGCTTTAGCGTTTGCTGTGAATGTGCAGGCTGTCGCGCCGCAGAAAAAGGCGACCGCTACCGCGAAGCAGGTCAAAAAATCTCATACCGCAAGCAAAAAGGTTATTCGTTCTAAGCGATTTGCGCGCGCCTCCTACGAGGGGCCTTCGATGGGGCGGCTCACGGGACTCCACAGTGCGGCTGATGAGTTAGACCTCAAGTCCAGCGTGGCTTTAGTCGTCGATCAAAATACCAATGAAGTTCTCTTCAGCAAAAACGAAGCGGCCGTATTGCCTATTGCATCTATTACCAAATTAATGACGGGTATTGTGATTAGTGAAGCTAATTTACCAATGGATGAGATCATTACTATTACAAATGATGATATTCGCCATGCTAGCTTTTCGCGGTTAAGAGCAGGTACATCGATGACGCGCCGTGATATGTTGCACTTGGCTTTAATGTCGAGTGAAAACCGTGCTGCTTATGCCTTAGGCCGCACTTATCCAGCAGGGATTGATGAGTTTGTGCGCCTGATGAATGCGAAGGCGCTGATGCTGGGTATGATGAATACACATTACGTTGAACCAACGGGTATTTCGAGCGATAACCGTTCCACAGCGCAAGACTTGGCCAAGCTTGTCGCCTTCGCATCACAAAATGCAACTGTGAGCTCTCTCTCTACCTCGCATGGTTATCAGCTTGCTGTTGGCAAACGCACCATGCAATACGTCAATACCAACCGCCTCACGTCCAACCCTAATTGGGATATCGAAGTGCAAAAGACGGGTTACATTACCGCAGCTGGCCGCTGCCTAGTGATGCAGACCACGGTGGCTGGTCGCAAGCTGGTTATGGTGTTTTTGGACTCTATGGGCAAATACTCTCGCCTTGGCGATGCTGAGCGTGTCAAAGCTTGGCTGGAGACACGTCCAGCTAACGTACCGCATGCCTAACTTGCGAAATTAGGCTTGATAGCCGAGTGCGGCTGAAATCATCTCCGTTGTATCTTGCAACGTTATCATCCATTCAGTTTTCAATCGCTCGGTCGGCGCAGAAATCGACAAACCTGCAATCAATTCACCTCGATCATTATGGATGCTCGATGCGATGCATCTGACACCAAGTTCTAACTCTTCTTTGTCATAGGCTGATTGTGCTTTTACTACTAATTTGAGCTCTTTTTTTAATGCTTCTAAAGTTGTAATGCTATTGGCTGTTTGTCCTTTGAGGCCTGTCCGTTCAGCGTAGGACTTGAGCTGAGCTTCTGTATCTAGTGATAAAAATAGTTTCCCAACCGACGTGAGATGCAATGGCGCCCGACCGCCAATGGCACGTACCACCTGCATACCCGAGCGCTCCGAATACGCGCGGTCAATGTACACAATGCTATCGCCTTGTCGTACGCTAAGGCTCACGGGTTGCCCCAGCTTGTCGTGCAGCGCACGCATCGGAATGAGTGCGGCTTCGCGTACATCAAGACGACTTTTGACCAAATTGCCTAGCTCTAAAAATCGCAAACCTAACCTGTACACACCCGCTTGCGGGCGTTCCACATAACGACCGAGTACCAAGTCGCTCAGGATACGGTGTGTGGTGGAAGGGTGCAGCCCCGCCAGTTCGCTGAGCTCTTTTAAATTAAGTGACTGTGAGCGCTTGGCCAAAATATCGACCAGCAAAAACATGCGCTCAAAAACTTGGATGGCGGGTTTAGTGGGCATGCTGTGATCTTAAGACCATATCCAAAAAGGCTTGCCTTGGTATCGGCTTGGCGCCAAGGCTAGCGAGGTGTTCGGTTTGCTGCTGACAGTCTATCCATTCAATGCCTCTACTTTGGCAAAAATCCACAAGCGCTGACAAAGCTATTTTTGATGCATCCGTTTGAAGTGAAAACATCGATTCGCCAAAAACCGCATTGGCAACCATCGTGAAGTAGAGCCCGCCTACCAGTTTGCCCTGCACCCAAACTTCTACGCTGTGTGCATAACCCGCTTCGTGCAGAGCAATATAGGCCGCTTGCATCGCCGGCACAATCCAAGTGCCTTGCTGCCCAGCCCTTATGGACTGGGCGCAGTGGGCAATGACCTCTGGGAAGGCCGTATTTATGCGGGTTTCAGAGCAAGGGTCATTTTGAAATCGCTTGATGGTTTTTGCTAGTGATTGACTCACTTTGAAGTCAGTAATTTTTAAAACCATGCGTGGATCAGGCGACCACCACAAAATCGGCTCGTCCTCGCTGTACCACGGGAAGATGCCTTGGCTATATGCCGCGACTAAGCGCCTGACTGATAAATCCGCGCCAGCGCACAACAGTCCCGAGATGGGGTCGGAGTCGCCCCAAGCCTCTTCCACTGGTGGGAAGTGCGAATCGACTCCGAGAACGGGCAGTTGGCGAACAGGCGGCAAATAGCTCATGCAATCAAGTCTAAAGCTTATGCCGCCGCCTCTTGCCCACTTTCAATATGCAATCGCATAGCGGTTTGTGCAGCCACGGCATCTCGCTTTTTAAGCGCCGTCATGATGGCGCTGTGCTCGGCGAGTGATTCCTCAATCCGCCCAGCCTTGAGTAGCGATTGCGCACGATTGAGCTTCATCACTTTGCGCAAATCCGCCACGATTTGGTCACGCCAGCGGTTATTGGCAACCTCTAGTAGCTTGACGTGAAAGGCTTCGTTGACCTTGAAGAACTGGACGCGGTCCTTGATTGATTTCTCTAATTGCTGATGAAGCGCACTCAGTTCGTCTAGTTGCGCATCGGTGGCCGCTCTAGCTACAGTGCTTGCTGCATCGGCTTCTAGCACAGCCATCAAATGGAAGACATCACGCAGATCCTTGTCGTTCACTTCGGTCACATAAGCGCCGCGCCGCATTTTCATCGTAATTAAGCCTTCTGTCGCCAGCACTTTGATAGCTTCACGTAGCGGCGTGCGGCTAATCTCCAGTTCAGCCGCAATTTTGAGCTCATCAACCCAATCGCCAGGGGCGAGTTCACGGCTAAAAATACGCCCACGCAGCAATTCAGCTACTTCCTCGTAGAGTGCGCGGGGCTTTAAACGGTTGTGTTCCATACCACTTAGTTTACATGAAACTGAATTTTGAATTCATAATTATATTTAAATAATTGAGTAGAATTGCCAGATGACTAATTTTTCCAAGCCTTCCAATCTAGCCGACTGGCAAAAAGCTGCGGCCAAATCTGCGCCCAACGGGGATGTGAATGCGCTCAACTGGCAAACGCCCGACGGCATTACCGTCAAGCCGCTTTACACAGCGGCTGATACAGCTGATTTGCCGCACACCGACTCGCTCCCAGGCTTTGCGCCGTACCTGCGTGGCCCGCAAGCCACTATGTATGCGGTGCGTCCTTGGACGATTCGTCAGTACGCGGGCTTCTCCACTGCTGAAGCTTCGAACGCCTTTTACCGTAAGGCTTTAGCTGCTGGCGGGCAGGGTGTTTCAGTCGCGTTCGATTTGGCGACACACCGTGGCTATGACTCCGATCATCCGCGCGTCACGGGCGATGTGGGTAAGGCGGGTGTGGCGATTGATTCGGTCGAAGATATGAAGATTTTGTTTGACCAAATCCCGCTCGATAAGGTCTCGGTCTCCATGACTATGAACGGCGCGGTATTACCCGTGCTCGCGGGTTACATCGTGGCGGCCGAAGAGCAGGGCGTATCGCAAGACAAACTCTCGGGGACGATTCAAAACGACATCCTGAAGGAATTCATGGTGCGTAACACCTACATCTATCCGCCTGAGCCCTCCATGCGCATCATTGGCGACATCATTGAATACACGGCGAAGAACATGCCCAAATTCAATTCGATCTCGATTAGTGGCTATCACATGCAAGAAGCAGGCGCGAACCAAGCGCTAGAGCTGGCCTTTACGCTGGCCGATGGACGCGAATACGTGCGTACCGCGCTGGCAAAAGGCTTGGATGTAGATGAGTTCGCAGGACGGCTCTCATTCTTTTGGGCGATTGGTATGAATTTCTACCTAGAAGTTGCCAAGATGCGTGCCGCCCGCGTCCTGTGGCATCGCATCATGACGGGCTTTAATGCCAAATCGCCAAAGAGCTTGATGCTGCGCACGCACTGCCAAACCAGTGGCTGGAGTTTGACCGAGCAAGACCCCTACAACAACATCGTGCGCACCACCGTAGAAGCCATGGCGGCTGTCTTTGGCGGTACGCAAAGCCTGCACACCAATAGCTTTGACGAAGCGATTGCGCTGCCAACTGAGTTTTCAAGTCGCATTGCCCGCAATACGCAAATCATATTGCAGGAAGAAACCCACATTACCAATGTCGTTGATCCTTGGGCAGGCAGCTACATGATGGAGAGCCTGACAAACGAGATGCTGGAGAAAGCATGGGCGATCATCGAGGAAGTCGAGGCTATGGGCGGCATGATTAAAGCCGTGGATAGTGGCTGGGCGAAGCTCAAAATTGAAGCGGCGGCGGCCGAAAAACAGGCACGCATTGACAGCGGACAAGACGTGATTGTGGGTGTCAACAAATACAAACTGAGTAAAGAGGAAGCGCTGGCCGATCAACCCGAAATTTTGGTGATTGATAACGTCATGGTGCGCGATGGACAAATCACCAAACTCAAAGCGATACGCGCGCGCCGTGATGCTGCGGCTGTTAAAAATGCCCTGCAAGCCTTATCCGATGCCGCTGCTGCGGGGTCTGGAAACCTATTAGACTTGACCGTGAAAGCCATGCGGCTTCGCGCCACGGTGGGCGAAGTCAGCGATGCGCTAGAGACTTCATTTGGACGGCACAGAGCCGATACGCAAAAGGTGACAGGCGTGTACGCAGCAGCTTACGACCAAGAGGGTGATTGGGCTAAAGAATGGGATGCCATCAAGAGCGAAATCAATGACTTTGCCGCCAAGCAAGGTCGTCGTCCACGCGTGATGGTGTCAAAACTCGGGCAAGACGGCCATGACCGAGGCGCTAAAGTCGTTGCCACGGCGTTTGCCGATTTGGGCTTCGATGTAGACATTGGTCCGCTCTTCCAAACCCCCGAAGAGTGCGCCCGTCAAGCCATTGAAAACGACGTGCATGCGGTCGGTGTTTCCACCCTCGCAGCAGGTCATAAAACCCTTATTCCCGCCATCATTCAAGCCTTGAAGGATCAAGGCGCAGACGACATCATCGTATTTGTGGGTGGTGTGATTCCGCAGCAAGACTATGCGTTTTTGTATGAGTCAGGCGTGAAAGGCATCTACGGCCCAGGTACGCCAATTCCAGCTTGCGCTCGGGATGTACTTCAGCAGATTGAAAGCGCTTTTAAGGCATGAGTCAGCTCAAAATGAAGTTGCTCAACGTTGGCGGTAACGATAAAAGCATTCGCTTACCTAAGGAGTTTGAGGAATTTGAGCATTTGCTGCTGGATATTGATTCGACGGTACAGCCCGACGTGCTTTGCGATGCACGCGAGATGACGAGCAAGCTAGATGGCAATCAATTTGATGTGGTGTATTGCTCGCACAACTTAGAGCATTACTACGAGCATGATGTGGCCAAGGTGCTGACTAGTTTTTGGCATGTGCTTAAGGACGGAGGTATGTTGGTTGCTCGTGTACCTGATATGGGCGCTGTGATGCGCGCTACGGTAGAGCAAAACTTGGATATTGATGACGTGCTGTACGAGTCCCCTGCTGGCCCTATACGTGTGCTGGATGTCATGTACGGTTGGAGTGCACAAATTGAGCGCAGTGGCGTCGAGTTCTTTGCCCATAAAACTGGATTTACTGTGAAATCATTAGTACTCAAAGTTCAAAAGGCAGGCTTTATTGGCGTCCATATGGCGACTAACAATTTAGAGGTTTGGGTCTGGGCTTTTAAAAATACGGTGCGAGCAGATTTGCTGGCTAAAGTCCCCAAGAATTAAACGCAGCAGAGTGACGCCTTGATTGATCTCATCCTTCGTTCTCACCCTAACCAGCGCCGAGCTGTTGCCAAGGCCATTACGCTTTTGGAGTCCACCCGCGCCGACCATCGAGCAGAAGCGGATGCGTTGCTCACGCAGTTGTTGCCGCATACGGGCAAGTCGTTCCGCCTTGGCATTAGTGGTGTGCCGGGCGTCGGTAAATCAACATTTATTGAAGTACTGGGACTCTATTTGATTGGCCTTGGACACCGCGTTGCGGTGCTGGCGGTTGACCCATCTAGCACGGTATCGGGCGGCTCTATCTTGGGTGACAAAACTCGGATGGAGATGCTGTCTGTCAACGAATCCGCTTTTATTCGCCCAAGCCCCAGCAGCGGCACGCTTGGAGGCGTGGCATCGCACACGCGCGAAGCCATGCTGGTTTGCGAGGCGGCGGGTTACGACGTGGTGATTGTGGAGACTGTGGGCGTGGGGCAAAGTGAAGTCGCGGTTGCCAGCATGACGGATATGTTTGTGCTGATGCAGCTTCCCAACGCAGGCGACGACCTGCAAGCGATTAAAAAAGGCGTGATGGAGCTGGCCGATTTAGTTGTCATCAACAAAGCCGACATTGATAGTGCTGCATCCACTCGTGCCGAAGCACAAATCACCAGCAGCCTCAGGGCCTATGGTCGTCACGCACGCAACTCCGAGTGGAATCCTGAAGTGATGCAAATGAGCGCCTTGCAAAGCATTGGCATTGATGGTTTTTGGCAGCGCGTGCAAAAGTACCAAACCTTGCAGTCACAAAACGGTAAATTGGCTGCAAGGCGTGAATCGCAAGCCCTCGCGTGGATGTGGGAGCAAATCTTTGATGGGCTCAAGCAACAATTTTTCGAGCACGCAAATGTAAAAACGCAATTGCCGTTGCTCACTAAACAAGTGGCCAATGGCCAAATGGCAGCGTCTACAGCGGCGCGGCAACTACTTAATTTCAAAGGTGAATGAATGCAAAATATATTAGATCAATTAGAAGCAAAACGCGCTGCAGCCCGCATGGGTGGGGGCGCAAAGCGTATCGCCTCGCAGCACGGCAAGGGCAAACTAACGGCGCGTGAACGGCTAGAAGTATTGCTAGACGAAGGCACATTTGAAGAGTGGGATATGTTTGTTGAGCACCGCTGCGTGGACTTTGGTATGTCGGACAACAAAATTCCAGGTGACGGTGTGGTGACTGGCTACGGCATGATTAATGGACGCTTGGTGTTCGTTTACAGCCAAGATTTCACGGTGTTTGGCGGTGCGTTATCAGAAACACATGCCGAAAAAATTTGCAAAATCATGGATCAAGCCATGAAGGTGGGCGCGCCTGTGATTGGCCTTAACGACTCGGGCGGCGCTCGCATTCAAGAAGGTGTCGCAAGTCTAGGTGGTTACGCCGATATCTTTCAAAAAAATATGCTCGCCAGCGGCGTGATTCCGCAGATCAGTCTCATCATGGGGCCCTCTGCTGGCGGTGCGGTGTATAGCCCCGCGATTACCGACTTCATTTTTATGGTCAAGGATTCGAGCTATATGTTCGTGACGGGCCCTGAGGTGGTCAAGACCGTCACGCACGAAGAAGTGAGCGCCGAGGAGCTAGGCGGTGCGATCACGCACACCACTAAGTCGGGCGTGGCGGATTTAGCGTTTGAAAACGATGTCGAAGCGCTCTTGATGCTGCGCCGTCTCTATAACTACTTGCCGCTGTCCAATCGCGAAAAAGCGCCTGTGCGCCCTAGCGGCGATCCTGCAACCCGTATGGACATGAGCCTTGACACGTTAGTGCCCGATAACCCAAACAAGCCCTACGACATGAAGGAGCTGATTACCAAGACAGTGGACGATGGTGATTTTTTTGAAATACAACCCGAGTACGCCAAAAACATCGTCATTGGTTTTGCTCGTATGGAAGGCCAAACGGTGGGTGTTGTGGCCAATCAACCGCTGGTGCTGGCGGGTTGCTTAGACATCAAATCCAGTATCAAAGCCGCACGTTTTATTCGTTTTTGTGATGCGTTCAATATCCCCGTGATTACTTTTGTCGATGTGCCTGGCTTTATGCCAGGAACAAGCCAAGAGCTGGGCGGCATCATCAAACACGGTGCGAAATTGCTTTACGCCTATGCTGAATGCACCGTACCCAAAATTACCGTCATCACGCGCAAAGCCTACGGCGGCGCGTACGACGTGATGGCTTCTAAGCATTTGCGCGGCGACGTCAATTTTGCGTGGCCGCATGCCGAAATCGCTGTGATGGGTGCCAAAGGCGCGGTCGAAATCATCTTTCGCGAAGATAAAGGCGACCCAGAAAAGCTAGCGGCTAAAGAGGCGGAATACAAAGCCAGATTCGCCAACCCCTTTGTGGCTGGGGCTCGCGGCTTTATTGACGATGTAATCTTGCCGCACGAAACGCGCAAACGCATTTGCCGCTCCTTAGTCATGCTGAAAGACAAAAAGCTAGAAAACCCGTGGCGCAAGCATGGGAACATTCCGCTTTAAATCGCTAGAGAATAAGAACGAGAAAAGATCATGTTTAAAAAAATCCTCATTGCTAATCGTGGCGAAATTGCTTGCCGTGTCATTACGACTGCCCGCAAGATGGGCATTAAAACGGTTGCGGTTTATTCAGAAGCCGATGCCAATGCACGGCATGTGTCCTTAGCGGACGAGGCCGTGTGCATTGGCGCTGCGCCCTCGCGCGAGTCGTATTTGGTTGCCGACAAAATAATTGCAGCGTGCAAAGCGACGGGTGCTGAGGCGGTGCATCCAGGCTATGGTTTTTTGTCTGAGAACTCAGGCTTTGCCAAGCGCGTGGAAGAAGAGGGCATTGTGTTTATTGGCCCTAAGCACCACTCGATTGCCGCGATGGGCGACAAGATTGAGTCTAAAAAACTAGCTGGCAAGGCGGGAGTCAATTGCATTCCAGGTGTGAACGATGCGATCGAAACGCCTGAGCGCGCGGTGGAAATTGCCAAAGGCATTGGCTATCCCGTGATGATTAAAGCCTCGGCAGGCGGCGGTGGCAAAGGGCTGCGCGTGGCCTTTAACGACAAAGAAGCGCTTGAGGGCTTTACTTCTTGCCGTAACGAAGCGCGCAATAGCTTTGGCGACGACCGTGTGTTTATTGAAAAATTTGTCGAAGAGCCGCGCCACATCGAAATCCAATTGATGGGCGACAGCTTTGGCAATGTCATTTATTTGAACGAGCGTGAGTGTTCGATTCAGCGTCGTCATCAAAAAGTGATTGAAGAAGCGCCGTCCCCGTTTATCTCGGACGCGACGCGTAAGGCCATGGGCGAGCAGGCTGTCCAGCTTGCCAAAGCGGTGAAATACCAAAGCGCGGGCACGGTGGAATTTGTGGTCGGCAAGGATCAGTCGTTCTACTTTTTAGAGATGAACACGCGCTTGCAAGTCGAGCATCCTGTGACTGAGTGCATTACTGGGCTGGATTTGGTGGAGCTGATGATTCGCGTCGCGGCGGGCGAGGCATTGCCACTCACGCAAGATGAAGTCAAACGTGATGGCTGGGCGATTGAGTGCCGTATCAATGCCGAAGACCCCTTCCGTAACTTTTTGCCATCGACAGGGCGTTTGGTGCGTTTTGTGCCGCCAGCGACAACGATGTTTGCGGGTGACACCCTGCACTTGGAAGGTGTCCGTGTCGATACAGGCGTGATGGATGGCGGAGAAATCCCGATGTTCTACGACTCAATGATTGCCAAGCTGATCGTGCATGGCAAAGACCGCGCCGAGGCGATTACCAAGATGCGCGAGGCTTTGAATAGCTTTGTGATTCGCGGCGTGAGCTCGAACATTCCGTTTCAAGCGGCACTGCTCGCGCATCCCAAATTTGCGACAGGTGATTTCAATACGGGATTCATCGCAGAGCACTACGGCAAGGGCTTTGCAGCCGAAGATGTCCCGCACGACAACCCCAATTTCCTCGTCGCGTTGGCGGCTTTCGTTCGCCGCAAATCGCGTGCTCGCACGCAAGGTATGAGCGGACAGTTGGATGGTTACAACGTGGCGGTTGGGCAAGATTACGCCGTGGTCGTTTTGGATAAAGCGGGCAAGCACAACTACAAGCAAGTCCATGTAGATGACGCGCTGGGTCAAACGTGGGCGGCAACCGCGCGGGTGGACGACAAACCCTACGCCATCGTCAGCCATTCACGCTTAAACGACATCGTGATTGAAGGAACGGTTAATGGTAAATCTTTTGCAGCCCAAGTAGAACGTGGCACAGCGAAGAATCCATTGGCACTGCGCGTACAGCACAACGGTACGCAAATTGAGTGCTTAGTGATGTCGCCGCGCATGGCCGAACTGCACCAACTCATGCCGCACAAAGCCCCGCCCGATATGAGCCGTTACGTGCTCTCGCCCATGCCAGGCTTGTTGGTCGACGTGGCGGTTGCCGTTGGGCAAAAAGTCCAAGCGGGCGAGCGCGTGGCCGTGATTGAGGCCATGAAGATGGAAAACGTGCTGTTTGCGGCAGCCGACGGCGTGGTGGGCAAAGTGTTGGCTGCTAAGGGCGAGAGCTTGTCGGTCGATCAGGCGATTATCGAATTCGCGTAAACGCTCAGGTGGAGTTTGCGTAGAGCAAACAAAAAATAGCTAACCCTCCGTCTCCACATCAGGAATCCGCGTAAACGCAATGCGCATCGGGGCGCGGTCAAGTGCGCCGTGGGATGCGGCGTAATAGAGGGTGTTTTTGCCGTATTGCTTATTGACGCGATCTAGCGTTTGTAAAAGCTCTGCATGCTTAGGATCGCGTACATTTTTTTGTGGTGCATCAAACAAACTGGGCGTGTGATTGGCTGCTGGCACAAGCCCCGCAAACACCATGCCCACCGAGAGCGGTTTGTGATGCAGCAGCACCGCCGATTGCATGACTTGCTCCCATAGGCTTGCGAGCGTGTGCAAAAAGAATGCAGTGTCTTGCGTTTGCCAAAAACGCGCATCTGTTCCATAGCCCGTTCGGATCTCTTCGTTCGTGCGTTTGATGCAGCGCACGTGCACGCTCATGCTGGTGGCAAAAAAGCCTTGTTTGCGCAGACGCATCGCGGCTTTTTGCGTGAGGCGTGTGAGTACCGAATACGCGCCGTCTGCGTTGCGAAGATCAGGCGGCAGCACGTGTGAATGCCCTAAAGACTTGGTGTCCACCATGCGCGGAGCGTAATAAACGCCTCTAATTTTGTCGTACATCTCATCCCCAGCCACGCCGCCCCACACGGTATGGAGTAAGCTGCGAGGCGCGTCAAATAAGGCCTGTGCGGTATCAATGCCCACAGCGCTCAGCCTTCGTGCCATGCGCGGCCCCACGCCGTTGATAGCGCTGACGCTGAGGTGCGCAAAGGCGGCAGGGATTTGATCGGGTGCAATCACAGTCAAGCCATCGGGCTTTTGCATGTCGGACGCCAGCTTGCCCAAGAGCGTATTGGGCGCAATGCCAACCGACACACGCATGCATGCGCCCAGCTCTGCGTTGACGGCGCGTTTGATGCGATGCGCCAAATCGACCGCACGGCTTTGCTCGCGCCAGCGTCCTGTCAGTTCGCACTCCATTTCGTCAATCGACACCACTTGTAGTACGGGCGCGATGGTGTCGATCAGTGCAACGGCGCGTTCGTGCATTTGTACGTAAAGCTCAGGGCGTGCTTGCACGATGGCGATGCCCGGGCACAGCCGCCTTGCTTCGCGCACGCCTGTACCTGTTTTGATACCAAAGCGCTTGGCTTCGTAGCTGGCAGCGATGCAGCTGGATGTTTCGGCCATCACGGGCACCACACCCACGGGCAGGCCACGTAGTTCGGGGCGTAGCTGCTGCTCGACCGAGGCAAAATAGGCGTTGAAATCGACGAATAAGGTGCGCAAAACGATGTCAGAATAGTTGCTTGTCATAACTGTAAATATATACAGTTTAATGGATGATGTCTACTTGTCAGGCAAGCGTATTTTTGTGTCTTTAAACTAAGCAGTATGTCAATCAAACCAAAACTCTCCATGCTCGATCTAGTCGCGGTGCGCGAAGGTCAAACCTCGGGCGAAGCCATTGCCGTGGCAGTTAAGACCGCGCAACATGCTGAAGCGCTTGGCTTTAGCCGCTATTGGCTCGCAGAGCATCACAATATGGCGGGGCTTGCCTGCTCAAGCACGGCGGTGCTGGTGGGACACATTGCGCAACAAACCAAAACGATTCGTGTGGGCTCGGGGGGCATCATGTTGCCCAATCACGCGCCGTTGGTTGTGGCCGAGGCCTTTGGCACACTGGCTGAGCTGTATCCTGATCGAATCGATTTAGGGCTTGGTCGCGCCCCTGGCACCGACGGCCCGACCATGCGGGCTTTAAGGCGTGATCGTGTCGAGACTGAACAAGACTTTCCGCGCGAGGTTGCCGAGCTTCAAGCGTATTTAGCCAAAGACCTAGACGGGCAAAGGGTTCACGCCTATCCAGGCCAAAACACCAACGTCCCGATTTGGCTCTTGGGTTCGAGTTTGTTTTCTGCCCAATTAGCCGCGCAAATGGGGTTGCCGTATGCGTTTGCTTCGCACTTTGCGCCCACTTATTTGATGCAGGCGTTGCACATGTATCGCTCTAATTTCAAACCCTCTAGTACGCTTGCTAAACCGTATTGCGCGATTGGCGTGCCCTTGATTGCTGCGCCCACCGTTGATGAAGCGCAGTTGTTGGCCAGCAGCGTGCAGCAGCGTATTTTGGGGATCTTGACCAATCGACGCGGCAAGTTGCAACCACCTGTGGAGGGTTTTATGCAAGGCTTGCATCCACGCGAACGTGATGCAATCAATGACTTTTTAGCTTGCGCTGTGATTGGTGACGAAGCCGCAGTTGCACAAGGCTTTACACAGTTACAACAGGCGACACAGGCCGACGAGTTTATTTTGGTGTGCGATGTGTTTGACCCTGAGCTGCGTTTGCGCTCGCTCGATATTGCGGCAGCTGCACTGGCGGCTTAATTGATATTTTTTAAGGACAGGATGATGACGAGACCATTCAAAGTTTTAGGCATTCAACAAATTGCCATTGGCGGCACGAGTAAAGCCAAATTACGCGAGCTGTGGGTGGACATGCTTGGCTTAGAAGTGACGGGCAACTTTAAAAGTGAACGTGAAAACGTGGACGAGGACATCTGCGCGATGGGTAGCGACAAATTTGGAGGCGCGTACAAAGTCGAAGTTGATTTGATGCAGCCGATGGACCCGCTTGGAAAACCTGCGGTTCACACCACGCCGCTTAACCACGTGGGGCTATGGATTGATGACTTACCAAAAGCTGTGGAGTGGTTGACTGCCAAAGGTGTTCGTTTCGCGCCAGGCGGTATCCGCAAAGGCGCGGCGGGCTATGACATTACGTTTTTGCATCCCAAATCAAACGATGAATTCCCAATTGCGGGTGAGGGCGTTTTGATTGAACTGGTGCAAGCACCTAGCGATGTGATTGCCGCGCTGCAATAAATTTAACTTGTGACGGATTCAATCAAAAACGCCCCCACAACATGCCGTCCTTCGCCAGCAAGGATGTTGTAGGTGCGGCACGCAGCAGGTGTATCCATAGTTTCTACGCCTATACGGGCTTGCATCAGTCCAGCCAATAGCTTGGGATGCACAAACCGCAGTTTTGCGCCGCTGCCAAAAATAATGAGTTCTGGCTTGCTTGCACCCAGTTGTTCAAAGTGCTCTGCCGTCAATTCTTCTAAGTTGGCGACTTGCCAATCAAAGCGCTCGCCGTGCGAACCTAAGACAAGGCTTTGCTCGATTCGCTCTAGCCCAATGTGGATGCCGCCTGCGTCATAGGCGGTAATCAAGGTCGCATCTGTTTTTTCGGGTTGGAATTTCATGGGGCTATCTTACAATCCCCTATTAGCTTGTTTCAATGTAGCTCCTATGAAAACCATTCAAAAATCGACCAAACTTCAAAACGTCTGTTATGACATTCGCGGCCCCGTCATGGACGCGGCCAAAAAGATGGAAGACGAAGGTCACGCAATTATCAAATTGAACATTGGCAACGTGGGGGCGTTTGGCTTTGACGCGCCAGAGGAAGTACGCCAGGACATGATTCGCAATTTGCTTGGTGCTGCGGCGTATTCGGACAGCAAAGGCATTTTTTCGGCTCGCAAAGCGGTGATGCAGTACTCGCAAGAGCAGGGTGTCAAAGGCGTGACGCTGGAGGATATTTACATCGGTAACGGCGCGTCCGAGTTGATCGTGATGTCGGTCAACGCGCTCATGAATGACGGCGATGAAATGCTGGTTCCTGCACCTGACTATCCACTTTGGACGGCTGCTGTCAGCCTCTCTGGTGGTCATCCTGTTCATTACGTCTGCGACGAAGCGAATGGCTGGATGCCCAATTTAGATGATGTTCGCGCCAAGATCACGCCGCGTACCAAGGGTATCGTCGTCATTAATCCCAACAATCCGACGGGCGCGCTGTATTCGGACGACATGCTGGTCTCGCTGATTCAAATTGCCCGCGAGCATGGCCTCATCATCTTTGCGGACGAGGTGTACGACAAGGTGCTGTACGACGACGCGAAGCATACGGCTATTGGCGCGCTGAGCGCCGATGTGTTGACGCTCACGTTTAACTCCATGAGCAAGAGCTACCGCGCCTGTGGTTATCGCGCGGGCTGGTTGGTGGTATCGGGCGACAAGCGCGGCGCAAAGGATTACATCGAGGGGCTAAACATGCTGACCTCGATGCGGCTATGCGCCAACGTGCCAGGTCAAATGGGTATTCAAACGGCGCTGGGCGGCTATCAATCCATCAAAGATTTAGTGAGTGTTGGTGGGCGTTTGCGCCGTCAACGCGATATTGCTTATGAGTTAATGACTGCCATTCCTGGGGTGACCTGCAATAAGCCCAGCGCGGCGATGTACATGTTCCCCAAGCTCGATCCTGTGATGTACCCGATTAAGGATGACCAAGAATTTATCCATGAATTGTTGACAGACACCAAGGTGCTCTTGGTGCAAGGCACGGGATTTAACTGGATTGACAACAATCACTTCCGAATTGTGTTTTTGCCGCACGAAGATGATCTGCGCGAAGCGATTACGCGCATCGCTAAGTTCTTAGAGAGCTACCGCAAACGCCACGCCAAATAAAAGAAAGAAAAAAAGAAGAATGAAAGCATTGAAAGTAGGCCTACTTGGCATCGGAACAGTTGGCAGCGGCGTGTTTACGGTTTTGACACGTAATCAAGAAGAAATTGTGCGTCGCACAGGGCGCGGGATTGAGATCAACATGGTCGCTGATCTTGATACAGCAAGGGCTAGTGCCGTAGTGGGTACATCGGCGCAGGTCGTCAATGACGCTCGCGCTGTGATCGCCAATCCAGACATTGATGTGGTCATCGAACTGATTGGCGGGTATGGAATTGCTAAAGCTTTGGTCCTAGAAGCCATCGCCGCAGGCAAGCACGTGGTCACAGCCAACAAGGCTTTGCTTGCCGTGCATGGCGACGAGATTTTTGCGGCTGCCGCTAAGGCGCGCAATGGCCAAGGCGTGATGGTGCTATTTGAGGCCGCTGTTGCTGGCGGTATTCCCATCATCAAGACACTGCGTGAAGGCCTGACGGCAAACCGCATTCAATGGGTCGCAGGCATCATCAATGGCACGACCAACTTTATTCTGAGCGAGATGCGCGACAAGGGGCTGGATTTCGCAACTGTGCTCAAACAGGCGCAGGCCCTAGGCTACGCCGAAGCCGATCCTACTTTCGACATCGAAGGCGTGGACGCTGCGCATAAAGCGACGCTGATGAGCGCGATGGCGTTTGGCATTCCTGTGCAGTTTGACAAAGCCTATGTGGAAGGCATTACCAAGCTGGGCGCCGAAGACATCAAATATGCAGAACAGCTCGGCTATCGTATCAAGCTGTTGGGAATTTCTAAGCGCGTGTCGGCTGGCATCGAGCTACGCGTTCACCCAACGTTGATTCCAACCAAGCGCTTGATTGCCAATGTAGAAGGCGCGATGAACGCCGTGATGGTGCAAGGCGATGCCGTTGGCACGACGCTGTACTACGGCAAGGGTGCGGGCTCGGAGCCCACAGCCAGCGCTGTTGTCGCAGACCTTGTGGATATTGCCCGCATGAGCGGCCATGCCTCGCAAGCCACGCCAGTATTGGCTTTTCAGCCTGCCAGTGTGCAGGCTGCACCTATCTTGCCGATTGGGCAAGTGGTGACTAGCTATTACTTGCGCATGCGCGTCTCAGATGAAGCAGGCGTACTGGCAAAAGTCACTGGTATTTTGGCCGAAGCAGGCATCAGTATTGATGCACTCATTCAGCACGAGGCCAAAGACGGCGAGAACCAAACCGATCTCATCATCCTCACGCACGACTGCGTGGAAGCTACGATGGATAAGGCTTTGCACAAGGTCGAAACGCTCTCCAGTGTGCTGGGCCGTGTCGTCAAAATTCGTAAGGAAGAACTTGCTTAAGCCCACCTTTGTTCTCGTTCATGGCTCATGGCATGGCGCTTGGTGCTGGTCGCGCGTGCTGCCGCTCTTGCGCGGCGCAGGTTTTGATGCTCACGCGGTCACGCTGACGGGCGTTGGCGAGAGAGCGCATTTGCTCTCAAACGATATCAATCTCATGACGCACATCAATGACGTGCTGGGATTGATTGAAGCCGAGGAACTGGTGAAGATCGTGCTAGTCGGACATAGCTACGGCGGACGCGTGATTACGGGCGTTGCAGATGCACTTTTGAATGCGAATCAAGTGACATTGCAACATCTGGTGTACCTTGATGCTGTCGTCCCCCAAAGCGGCGAGAGCTGGTCAAGCACACATGCGCCCGAGGTGATTGCGGCACGAACCCAAGCCGCTAAAGATTTTGGCAAGCAGCATGGCGTGGATGCTTTTCCGCCACCAGACGCTTCTGTGTTTGGACTCACGGGCGATGACGCAGCATGGGTTAATCGCCGCCAAACGCCGCAACCACTCGGTGTGTATTTGGACGGCCAATCGTTTGATGAACCACGGTTAGCAAGGCATTCAAGAACATTTATCAATTGCAAGAGCCCCGCATTGGCGACGATTGAAGTCTCGCGCGAGCGTGTGCGCGCCGACAAATCTTGGCAGTGGCTAGAGATGAATTGCGGCCACGATGCGATGGTGAGTCACCCCGAAGAGTTGACAAAGAATTTATTGAAATGTGTGTAAATAAGAATGAAATACCTCTCCACCCGCGCGGACTCGAATTCGTCTGACCGCAAACAGTTTTGTGAAATCTTGCTAGAAGGCCTTGCGCCTGATGGCGGTTTGTATTTACCCGAAAGCTATCCCAAACTCTCTGTCAACGATCTCGCCAATCTACGCCGCATCTGGAGCGAGAAGGGTTACGCCGATTTGGCATTTGCGATTTTGTCGCTTTATATCGACGACATTCCAAGCGCCGATTTGCTAGCGCTATGTCGCAAGACTTATACTGAAGCTGTGTACGGCACGAAGGACATCGTGCCACTCAAGCAGCTGGACAATGGTTTTTATTTGGAAGCGCTCTCCAATGGTCCGACGCTGGCGTTTAAAGACATGGCGATGCAGCTCTTGGGCAATTTGTTTGAGTATGAGCTGGCGCGACGCGGTGAGACGCTCAATATCTTTGGCGCAACCAGCGGGGACACTGGCTCTGCCGCCGAATACGCCATGCGCGGCAAGCGCGGCGTTCGTGTGTTTATGACGAGTCCTGCGGGGCGCATGAGTCCGTTTCAGCAAGCGCAAATGTTTAGCTTGATGGATGAGAACATCCACAACATCGCGATTGAGGGCGTGTTTGACGACTGCCAAGATTTGGTGAAAGCTGTGAGCAACGACGCGGCGTTTAAAGCCAAATACAAAATCGGTACGGTCAATTCGATTAATTGGGCGCGGCTCTTGGCACAGGTGGTGTATTACTTTGCGGGGTATTTCTCTGCGACCAGCAAGGACAATCAAAAGGTTTCGTTCACAGTGCCATCTGGCAATTTTGGCAATGTCTGCGCAGGTCATGTGGCACGGATGATGGGCTTGCCTATTCAAACGCTGGTGGTTGCGACCAACGAGAACGACGTGCTGGATGAGTTTTTCAAAACAGGCGTGTACCGTGTGCGCGGCACTGCTGATACGCACGAGACATCGAGCCCGTCGATGGACATTAGCAAGGCCAGCAACTTTGAACGCTTTGTGTTCGATATGCTCGGTCGTGACGGTTTAAGAGTGAAGTCATTCTTCGGTGATCAACTTAGCAAAACGGGGCAGTTTGATTTAAGCAGTGGCATTGCTGCAGCCCGCACTGCGTATGGCTTTGCATCGGGTCGCAGCACGCACGTAGATCGCCTTGCCACGATTAAATCAACCTATGCAAAACACGGCGTGATGATTGATACGCATACAGCAGATGGCGTGAAAGTAGCGCGTGAATTTTTGGCAAAACATCCACAATCCGATGTTCCAATGATCGTTTTAGAAACCGCACTGCCGATCAAATTTGCCAGCACGATTGTGGAAGCGCTTGGTGTAGAGCCCACGCGCCCAGCGCAGTTTGAAGGCATTGAGGCGCTCCCCAAGCGTGTGGTGAATATGCCTGCCGACGTGGCTGCCGTTAAAGCGTATATCGCTAAAGCCTGTGACTAGACCTGCACTTCTCTCGCTGGACGATGCGCTCGCGCAACTGCTCGCAAGCGTCTCACCGTTAGGGCGCACGGAGTCCATCTCCACCTTCGATGCCGATGGTCGCGTCTTGGCTGAGGACGTGATCTCGGAATTGCAAGTTCCTGCATTTGATAACAGCGCGATGGATGGCTATGCGGTGCGTGTTTCGGATTTGCATAGCTCGAACGGATTACCAGTCTTGCCCGTGAGCGCACGTGTCGCTGCAGGCCAAGCACCGCAAGCCTTGCAGGCCATGTCGATTGCTAGAATTTTTACGGGAGCTCCCATTCCTTTGGGTGCAGATGCCGTGGTGATGCAAGAGGATTGCACGGTCGTGAACGAATGTGAAGGCGGTGTTCGCATTGACGTGATGCCTAAAATAGACCAATGGATTCGTCGTGCAGGCGAGGATGTGCAAAAGGGAGCGGTGGTCTTGCCGCGTGGCACTCGACTAGACCCCGCTGCGCTTGGGCTAGCGGCCAGTGTAGGGTGTGCAAATTTGCAAGTGGTGCCTAGACCGCGCGTGGCATTATTTTCGACGGGCGATGAATTGGTGATGCCTGGCTCGGTTACACCAGCAGATATGAAAGTTGGCAGCATTTACAACTCGAATCGTTTCTTTTTGCGAGCGCTTCTGATTCGAATGGGCTGCGAAGTGACCGACTTTGGTATCGTGCCTGATAACCGTGCGGCTACTCTAGAGGCCTTATCCAGCGCGGCTTCCCAGCATGATTTAATTTTGACGAGCGGCGGTGTGTCGGTGGGTGAAGAAGATCACATCAAGCCTGCCGTGCAACAGTTAGGCGAGCTTAACCTGTGGCAAATTGCGATGAAGCCTGGTAAGCCATTTGCATTTGGCAAAATTAAATTAGGGTCAGATCCTCATTCTTTTGCACACTTTGTCGGACTGCCAGGCAATCCTGTGTCTAGCTTCATCACGTTTTTATTATTGGTTCGTCCGTTGTTGCTCCAGCTACAAGGCACAACCAGCGTGGCTTTGCAGCCTGTTTTGCTGCGTGTTGACTTTGATTGGCCCAAAGCAGACAAGCGACGCGAGTTCCTTCGTGTCCGTCGAAATAACGATGGCGGTCTCGATTTATTCTCCAACCAAAGCTCGGGCGTTCTAACCTCTGCTGTGTGGGGTGATGGTTTAGTCGACAACCCTGCGGGTCAAACGATCAAGCGGGGTGATCGAGTGTCCTATCTCTCGTTTGCGGAGTTTCTGAAATGAACCAAGCGATCAAGATTACGGTCAAATACTTTGCCTCCATTCGTGAAGCGATTGGTGTGAGCACTGAGGCGATCACTTGCGAAGCCAATACAGTAGGAGCTTTGCGAGAAATGCTGATTGCAAACGGCGCGCCCTACGCAGCAGCTTTAGCACAGGGGAAATCTATACGTATGGCGTATAACCAAGTCATGTGTGACGAGTCGGTCAGTCTTGAGAGTGGTTGTGAAGTGGCTTTTTTCCCTCCTGTGACGGGCGGCTGAGATGACTCCTCGCGTCTCAGTTCAAACCCAAGACTTCGACGTGAGCGCAGAGCTTGCCAAGCTTCGCGCTGGCGACAAACGTGTGGGTGCAGTGTGTAGTTTTGTGGGAACGGTGCGTGACATCAACGAGGGAGATGCAGTTTCTGAGCTAGAACTTGAGCATTACGCGGGCATGACGGAAAAATCTCTAGAAGACATGATTGACGTGGCTTGTGAGAGATTTGATATTTACGCTGCACGAATTATTCATCGCATCGGCAAACTCAAACCGCTCGATCAAATCGTGTTTGTGGCAGTCACTTCGGCACATCGGCATGAGGCCTTTCAAG
>JANXRP010000130.1 GCA_025352965.1 Comamonadaceae bacterium | reverse complement strand
CCCAGCGATTGGGCCGAACGCCTTGCAGGCGTGATGGCTTGTTTTCGTCCCGATGCGGTGGAGGGTATGCGCTACCTCGATTACTCGCCGTGGTGCGTTCCCATTACGCAAGATAACGTGCGCTGTGTGATCGTCGATCACGCTATCAAAGACGACAACGTCATGGCATGGGATTTTGTCATGAACTTTGCCAAAGACAATAAACTGCAAGTGGCCGAGGTTTGTTTATTGCCAGAGATGAAGAAGCCATAAAAAAACCACTCGATTGAGTGGTTTTTTATTAAATCCCGCTAAAGATTCACATCTGATTGAAACGGCGCAAGAATTTCGGCATTGAGATTTTTGCGTGCGGACGAGATTTTCATCTCGTCTGAGTTTCTAGCTATTTATTTCGCTAGAGCCAAAGCTTTCACTTTGGCAGACAAGCGGCTCTTATCGCGAGCTGCTTTGTTTTTGTGGAAGATGCCTTTGTCAGACACGGAGTCAACCACGGACTGAGCGGTTGCAAAAGCGGCAGTGGCTTTTTCTTTATCGCCAGCTAGAACGGCTTTTTCGACGTTCTTCACAGCGGTACGGTATTTGGAGCGCAGCGATGTATTGGCGGCGTTGATTTTGACGTCCTGACGGACGCGCTTGCGGCCAGAGGCCAGGCGGGGGTTCTTTTTCTTAGCTTTGGTTGCCATGATGGATAAGTCCTAAAGTGTTAACGATGTTTTTAGCGGAACTGAGCATTATACTTTGACTGCAACCTCTTCGTCTATGTCCTTACTTCGCTCTGCCTCAACTGTTTCCTTGTTCACTTTGCTTTCGCGCGTGACGGGGCTCGTGCGAGAGCTTTTGATTGCTGCCACTTTTGGCGCAAGCGCGATGACGGATGCGTTCAATGTGGCGTTTCGCATCCCCAATTTACTGCGCCGTTTGTTTGGCGAAGGCGCGTTTAGCCAAGCGTTTGTGCCTGTTTTGGCTGCTACCAAGGCGCGGGATGGCGACGCGGCGACGCGTGACCTTGTGACCCGCGTGGCGACTGTGCTGTTTTGGATTTTGCTCGTGACTAGCGTGCTTGGCATCGTGACCGCGCCGCTCTTGGTGTGGCTCATGGCGAGCGGCTTACCAAGCAAAGGAATGGACGGCGCAACCGTGATGACGCGCATTATGTTTCCGTATATCGCCTTTATGTCACTGTGTGCGCTCGCGTCAGGCGTGCTTAACACCTACAAACGCTTTGCCGTACCAGCTTTTACGCCAGTGTTGCTTAATATTGCCATGATTGGGGCTGCATGGCTAGGTACGCCGTGGTTTAAGTCGCTTGGTATCGAGCCGATGTACGCCGTTGCCGTTGGCGTGATGCTGGGCGGTGTGATGCAGTTGGGGGTTCAGTTATGGGCGGTGCGCAAGATAACGGCTCTGCAAGCCATACCAGTCGTGGCTTGGCGCTGGTCGGATATCAGCGCTGCATGGACGGACGCAGGCACGCAAAACATTTTGACGTTGATGCTTCCCGCACTGCTGGGCGTTGGTGTGGCGCAAATTTCACTCCTTATTAACACGCAAATCGCTTCGCACATGGCAGTCGGTAGTGTGAGCTGGCTTGGTTACGCAGATCGGTTGATGGAGTTCCCCACTGCCATGCTGGGCGTGGCTTTGGGGGTTGTTTTGATTCCAGCATTGTCCAGCGCCAACGCTAAAAAAGACACGCAGGCGTATAGTCGATTGCTCGATTGGGGCTTGCGTTTGGTGGTGGTGCTTGCCGTGCCGTGCGCTGTGGCGCTGGGTGTGTTTGCGGTGCCGCTGGCTGCATCGCTCTATCACTACGGTGCTTTTACATCAGTCGATGTGCAGCAAACCGCGCTAGCCCTTTCTAGCTATGGCGTGGGGCTGCTTGGCCTTGTTGCAATTAAGGTGTTGGCGCCTGGCTACTACGCTAGTCAAAACATTAAAACACCTGTCAAGATTGCTGTGGCAGTGCTTGTTATCACTCAGCTACTTAATCTTGTGTTTGTGCCAATGTTTGCCCACGCAGGACTGGCGCTGTCGATTGGCGTGGGGGCGCTCATTAATGCGCTGTGGCTTTTGTTGGGCCTCGTACGCAGCAAGGTTTACCTGCCGCTGGCGGGTTGGGGCAAGCTACTTCTTCAAGTTGTCATTGCAAGTGCTTTGTTGGGGGCAGCGCTTTTTTGGCTAGCTCACCATTTGCCGTGGCTAGAGTGGCGTTCCTTACCGTATGGGGTTTGGCAACGCATTTTGTCGCTTTTTGGCATCATTGCAGCCAGCAGCTTGGCATATTTTGCTATGCTCGCGCTGATGGGTTTGAATTTCAAAGCATTGCTTAAAACAAAGGCCAATTAATTTTTCATGCTCAATCTCTCGCAACTCACCGCTCCTTCCACACCGCTGGACTACTTTGCCCTCTTGGTGCAAAGCGATGAGAACTTCCCGCTGTTAGAAGCCGCTATTGCCGTGGCGCAAGACGAGTACGAAGACCTCGATGTGCAGCAAGTGCTGGACAGCGTGGATCAAATGGCAGCCAAGCTCAAACGCAAAATTCCAGTGGATGCGCCGCCTCTACAACGATTGCATATATTGAACCGTTTTTTCTTTATGGAAATGGGTTTTGCGGGTAATGTGAATGACTATTACGCACCCGATAACAGTTACTTGAACGCCGTGCTCAAAACCCGCAAAGGCTTGCCCATTACGCTGGCGATTGTCTGGTTAGAGTTGGCTGCCAGCATTGGCGTGAAAGCTAGTGGTATTAACTTTCCAGGACACTTCCTCATCAAGATTGCGCTGCCTCAAGGGCAGGTCATCATGGATCCGCTGGATGCGCGCTCACTCAGTGGATCAGAGCTCGCCAGTCGCCTAGAGCCTTTTCACAAAAATTTGGGGTTAGAGGGTGACTTCGAAGTGCCATTTGGCCTTTATTTACAGGATGCCAGCCATCGCGACATTGTGATTCGTTTGCTTCGTAACCTCAAAGAAATCTACCGTGGCGATACCGATTGGGATCGCATGGTGTGCGTACAAAACCGTTTGATTACGCTGTTGCCAGGCGCGTGGCACGAGTACCGCGATCGAGGCCTCGCGCTGGCTAAACTGCGCCGCAAAGACGAAGCGGTCATCGATTTAGATTTGTACCTGCACAACGGCGTGGATATGGGCGACCGCGAAATGGTGCTGCTCACACGCGCACAAATGCTAGCCTAGCTACTTACGTCGCAAAAAACTGGGGATCCCCAAGGCTTCTAACAGTCCACCGCGCTTTTCAGGCGCTGCTGGCTGGTTTGGTGCATAGGTTGGCTTTTGCGCCAAACGCTCGCCCTGCACCAGACTTTGCTGCACGGGTTGCAAGCTGCCCACTCGCGCGCTCATGATGGTCTCGTTTCCCATGCTGATTTGGCGCGGCGGCTGCACGGGATGGCTCACGGTGGGGGGCGCTGGAAAAAACACGGGGCCTAACCAATCCACGATGGGTTGCCACTCGGCAAGATCCTGACTCACGGTCTCTTTGGGCAGATCAAACAGCGTGACCCCTTGCTCAATGCACTGCACATAGGTGGGGGCATCGCGTAGCGCGCCAAGGTAAGGTAGTCCACGCTCGTTCGCCCATTGTGTGAGAGCCGCTGAATCTAAGGTGCGGTGATCGACCCGCATACCGACGACAGCTAATTTGCATCGTCCCGTAGCGATACGGGGCAAAATTTTGAGCTCATCCCAGCACTGTGCAGCAGAGTCGCGATCAAATACTGAGTTACAAATCGGCATGATGATGGCGTCGGCAAACATGACGACCCTTGCTAGGTCAAGGCCATAAAGGCCTCCTGGGGTATCGAGTACCACATGCGAGACACCCGTGGGCGCACGCAGCGCGCTGCTTTGGTTGACCGCCCAACCCAAGATGGGCTTGGCTTGCGGATGACGCTGCTCGCGCAGTTTGAGCCACGAGCGCGTGGATTGTTGCCTGTCCACATCGCCGAGCATCACGCCAATGTTTTGATGCGTGCAGTACGCCGCAATATGCGTGGCAATGGTGCTCTTTCCACTGCCGCCTTTGCGGTTAACGACGGCAATCACGGGCATGAGTTAAACCTTTTTTAATGCAGCGTAACGGCGTCAGCCGCACGCTTGGCGATGCGTCCGATGTTAAACACTTTTTCGCCTTGTGCTTCTAGGAAGGTTTTGCAGGCAGCAGCCGATGCTGCATCCACAACAACGATCATGCCAATGCCCCAGTTAAATGTGCGTGCCATCTCGGTGTCGTTGATAGCGGATGTTGCTTGCAACCACTGAAACACTTCGCTTTTTGGCCAAGCATTTGTTGTAAGCTCTGCGGCCAAATCGTCTGGCAATACGCGCGGAATGTTCTCCAAGAGGCCGCCACCTGTGATGTGCGCCAAAGCCTTGATCGTGAAGTTGGGCGCTTGCAGGGCAGCTAGCACAGGCTTGACGTACAGCTTGGTCGGCTCCATGAGCGCTTCGCGATAAGGTTTGTCGTCTAGGGTTGCAGGCATTTCGCTGCCCGCACGCTCGACACATTTGCGCACCAAGCTAAAGCCATTGGAATGCACGCCACTAGAAGCGAGACCTAGCACCACGTCACCTTCGGTTACATCTTTGCCAGACAAGATTTTTGATTTTTCGACTGCTCCCACACAAAAGCCTGCCAAGTCGTATTCGCCCGCCGCGTACATGCCAGGCATTTCGGCGGTTTCGCCACCAATGAGCGCGCAACCTGACTCTTCGCAGCCCTTGGCAATGCCGCCCACCACGGCGGCGGCGGTGTCAATGTCTAGCTTGCCGCAGGCGAAATAGTCGAGGAAAAACAGCGGCTCTGCGCCTTGCACCAACACATCGTTTACGCTCATGGCGACTAAATCGATGCCCACGGTATCGTGCATATTCCACTCGAATGCGAGTTTGAGCTTCGTGCCTACGCCGTCCGTGCCCGAGACGAGAACGGGCTCTTTGTATTTTTTGGAGACTTCAAACATCGCGCCAAAGCCACCAATGCCGGCCAAAACACCTTCGCGCATCGTGCGCTTGGCCATGGGCTTGATGCGCTCAATCAGCGCGTCGCCAGCCACGATGTCAACACCTGCGTCTTTGTAGTGAATCGGAGTGGTGGCTGCGGGGGTAGAAGTCATGGCGCTAGTCTATAAAATGAAGTTCTCATTTTAAGTGATAAACCAAACTATGCCGCAAGCCTTATCAGATAAGCCCCTCCAGCCATCATGGCGCGTAAGCCTTATCTGGCTTGGCCTAGCGGTTATCGCTTGGTTGGTTTTGAAATTACTCGCACCCGTGCTCACGCCCTTTGTGATTGCGCTGGTACTGGCTTATTCCCTCGCGCCTGTGGTGCAGATGCTCCATCGTGTGACTCAACGCCGCTTGCCGCACTGGTCGGTTGTCGTCGTCGTTGAGCTGGGATTCATCACCATCGCCTTGGCTGTATTGCTGCTCATCGTCCCGATTTTGGGTAAGGAGTTGCCGCTGTTGCAAGCGCAATTGCCACGCCTTGCCGAGCGCTTAAATACATCGCTATCGCCTGTGTTGGCAAGTCTAGGCGTCCCCTTTAGTCTTGATCCCACCAGCGTTAAAAGCTTTGTTGTCACGTATTTAGAAGCCAATGCCAGCGACGTCTGGGCAAGCGTGTTGCCATCGCTCAAACTGGGTGGCGGTGTTTTGTTTACTTTGCTGGGACTGATTGTTTTAGTGCCTGTGGTGCTGTTTTATTTACTGAGCGACTGGACGAACATGCTCAAAAGGGTTGAAGGCTGGATTCCGCCCGCCAAGTTACCCGTCGTTAAAGGTTTTATCAACGAGGCAGATAGCGTGCTGGGGCAATATATGCGCGGGCAGCTGCTCGTGATGATCATGTTGGCCGTTTTTTATAGCGCAGGATTGGCGCTGTGGGGACTCGATTTGGCTCTGCCGATTGGTGTGTTTACGGGGCTGGCGATGTGTATTCCTTATATTGGTTTTGGTATCGGACTCATTTTGGCGTTGCTGGCAGGCGTGTTGCAGTTCGACCTGGCGCAGACCGCTTTGATGCTGGCGACTGTGTACGGCACAGGGCAGGTGCTAGAGGGTTTCTTTCTCACGCCGCGCTTAGTGGGTGAGCGCATTGGGCTGCATCCACTCGCGGTTATTTTTGCGCTTTTGGCTTTTGGTCAGCTGTTTGGTTTTATAGGTGTTTTGGTGGCACTACCTGCCAGTGCTGTGCTCTTGGTGGCGCTGCGCCGATTGAAGGCGCGTTATCTTGCGTCCAAGTTGTATCAGGCGTAGGCGAGGTAATTAGATGCAGCAATTCACCTTAGATGTCGCCGTTGACATCAGCCCATCACTTGATAATTTTTTGCAAACAGGCAACGAAGCCGCGCATCAACATCTGCGGCTGTGGCTAGATGCCAAGCAGCGCCCGCCTGTACCCATTTATTTGTGGGGCGAATCGGGCACAGGTAAAACCCATTTGCTGCACGCTCTAGAGCGCGGTTTGACCGAGCGCGGTGAATCGTTTGGTCGCATGACGGCTGATATGCAAGAGCCGCCCAGCTTCAACCCTGCGTGGCGCGCCGTGCTGATGGACGATGTGCATCGCTACAACTCCATCCAACAACACGCGGCGTTCAATTGGTTTGTCAATAGCGTCACCGTCGGCTGCTCGGTTGTGGCAACGGGCGATGCCGCGCCAGCCGCGCTCATGCTGCGCGACGACCTCAGATCCCGTCTCGGTTGGGGCGACATTTTTGTCTTGCAAGCCTTATCAGACGTGGCTCAGCGCGAAGTACTCAAGCAAAGCGCCCATGCACGTGGCCTACAGCTCACCGATGAAGTGCTGGACTATATGAGCACGCGCTTTACGCGCGATCTGGGCAATTTGATGCAGTGGCTGGATAAGTTAGACCAATACGCACTGCAAACCAAACGCGCGATTACAGTACCACTGCTCAAGCAAATGCTGGATAACTTTGACCAATTGATATGAACCTAGCCCATGAACCTTGCGCTTTTTGATTTAGATCACACGCTGCTCCCCATTGACTCCGATCACACGTGGGGCGCGTTTTGCATTGCCGAAGGGCTGGTCGATCCCGTCGAACACCAGCGCCGTAACGATGAGTTCGCTGGTCATTACCGTGCGGGGACTTTGGACATCCATGCCTATGTTGCTTTTGCCATGCAAGTGGCCGCCAAGGCAGGTGCGCATCAGGCTGCCCAGATGCATGCCAAGTACATGCGAGATTGGATTTTGCCCGCCATCAAACCAGTCGCAGTTGATTTGGTGAAATCGCACCAAGAGGCTGGCGACACCTGCATCATCATCACCGCAACCAATGAATTTGTCACTCGCGAGATTGCCAATGCGTTTGGTGTGGAACACTTGATTGCAGTGAACCTAGAGCGTGATGCAGATGGACATGTCACCAACGCTATTTCTGGTCTGCCATCTTTTCAAGGTGGCAAGGTGACGCGGATGGAGCAGTGGCTATCTGAGCGCGGACTGACATGGGCAGATGTGCCAAAAAGTACTTTCTACAGTGATTCGATGAACGATTTGCCCCTGCTTGAGCGTGTGACGCATCCTGTGGCGACCAATCCCGATGAGCGACTGCGGGCGATTGCCGTGCAGCGACAATGGCGCATTCTGGATTTATTCCAGTCCTAGATTGATTTCATGCTTAAAAAAATTATCCAAATTGTGAAGGGCGAGGGTAAAAGTGCCAGCGGCAAAACCTCCCAAGCCTCTAAGCGCGTCGAAGTGCCCGTCAGCCAGCACCACATTAACCGCGACTTCATAGACCCACGCGCCATAGAAACCGTAGAGACGCTGCAGGACGCGGGCTTCGAGACCTACATTGTGGGCGGCGCGGTGCGCGATTTGCTCTTGGGGTTAGAGCCCAAAGACTTTGATATCGCCACTGAGGCCACGCCCGAAGAGGTGAAGCGACTGTTTAGACGTGCTTTCATCATCGGGCGGCGCTTTCGGATTGTTCACGTTATTTTTGGTAGTGGCCGAGAGCATGAGGTATTTGAGGTTTCGACCTTCCGTGCCAACGTGGACGCAGCGGATGCCACCAAAGTGAAGGGTAACGAGCGCAGCAAGAGTAAATTAGAAGGCCTGACTCACGCGGTTGACAGCAGTGGACGCGTGCTGCGCGACAATGTCTGGGGCGATATTGCCAGCGATGCCGCGCGGCGCGACTTTACCGTTAATGCCATGTACTACGACCCTTCCAGTGAAGTGGTGGTCGATTACCACGGTGGCATAGGAGACGCAAAAAAACACGTTATTCGCATGATTGGCGAGCCCGCAGCTCGTTACCGCGAGGATCCTGTGCGCATCATCCGCGCGGTGCGATTTTCAGCCAAACTTGCCAAATTAGGATTCAAGCTAGAGCCTAAAACCCTAGAGCCAATTAAGAAACTCAAAAAACTGTTGGACGATGTGCCACCCTCCCGCATGTTTGATGAGATGCTAAAACTTGTGCAAACAGGGCATTCACTGGCCAGCGTTCAAACACTCAAAGAGCTTGGGCTTGAGCGCGGTATTTATCCACTGCTAGACGTGATTGTGGAGCGTTCAGATAGCCCCATGGTCAAGGGCATGTTGACTGATACCGACGCACGCGTAAAAGCAGGCAAGCCCGTTGCACCTAGCTATTTGCTGGCTTGCGTGCTGTGGCAAGACGTGATGGATGGCTGGACGGCACGGCGCGAGGGCACCAAGCCATTCAACAAAATTCCCACCTTCCCCGCACTAGCCGAAAGCGTGGACGCGGTATTTGAAGAGCGTATTGGCGATGTGTCGGGGCGCGGAAAGCTAGGTGCCGATATGCGCGAGATTTGGATGATGCAGCCAAGATTTGAGAAGCGCGTGGGCAGCTCACCGCATACGCTGGTCGAGCATTTGCGATTTAGAGCAGGCTTCGATTTCTTAAGACTGCGCGGCGAGTGTGGCGCTGAATTTGGCGAGGCCAACGCAGCAGAATTAGCCGAGCTGGCAGCGTGGTGGCAAGACTTTCAAGATGCCGATCATGCAGGCCGCATGGCGTTGATTGAGCAAGCGAGATTGCAACCGAAAGTAACGGGTGCAGTAGGTGCAAAAAGCACGAAACCACGGCGCAAACGCAAACCAAGAGGGGCTGGTGGCGCAGTTCCCCCTCCCGTCGCGGGCGAGGGTTAGGGAGAGAGGGGATGGTGGTAGCCTATATCGCCATTGGCTCTAATCTTGGTGACCCTGCCCACAGTGTCCAGCTAGCAATGCTTGCAGTGGGGGGTATCTTGCAGACCAAACTAGTTGTGGCCTCCAGCTTGTATGAAAGCAGTCCTGTGGACGCAAGCGGGGACGACTATGTGAATGCTGTCGTTAAAATTGAAACGAATCTAAACGCCTATGAATTGCTTGCCGAGCTACAACGACTGGAAAGCCAAGCGGGGCGTGCCTTGCCGCAGGACAGGGTGCATGTGCGCAATGCGCCGCGCACGCTCGATTTAGATATCTTGCTGTATGGCGATGCACAAATGAGCAGTCCCGAACTCATTGTTCCGCACCCACGCATGTGGCAGCGTGCTTTTGTGTTGCTGCCACTGTCGCAGATCGCGCCTGAGTTGGTCAGCGCCGAGCAGCTTGCAGCGGTAAGCAATCAAGTGATTAGCCGCCTAAGCTGACATAGACGTTTTGCACGTCGTCATTGCCATCAATTGCAGCCAAGAAAGCTTCGACCTCTTCTAATTGCGCGACACTCAAACTGGTCGGATCAACGGGGTTTTTAGCTTTGTAGCCCAGTTTGGCAGAGATGACCGAAAAACCATGCGTGGGCAAAGCCCGGCTCACAAGGTCTAGATCCGACGGATCGGTTAAAAATATCGTTGTGCCGGCTTTGGTATCACTGTCCTCGTCGATCTCTACGGCTTCAAAGTCTTGCGCGCCAGCTTCAATGGCAGCGAGTTCTGGGTCGGCATCCGCTGCTGTGGGTTCGGCTTCAATCATGCCGACGTGGTTGAAATCCCAAGCGACTGAGCCTGATGTGCCCAGTTGTCCTTTGCGAAATAGCACACGCATTTCGGGCGCGGTGCGGTTCACGTTGTCGGTCAGGCACTCCACCATCACGGCAACTTGATGCGGCGCAAAACCCTCATAGATGACATGCTCAAAACTGACTGCATCTGCGCCCACTCCCGAGCCTTTTTTAATCGCCCTCTCAAGCGTGTCTTTGGGCATAGACACCTTGCGCGCTTGCTCGACAAAGAGGCGCAACTTGGAGTTGGACGCGGGATCACCGCCGCTTTTTGCTGCCAGCATGATGTCTTTGGCAAGACGACCAAATAATTTCCCGCGTGCGTTAGCGGCGAGTTCTTTGCCTTTTGCTTTCCATTGTGCGCCCATGATTGCTCTCTCAAATAGTGGATGGTTGGTTTTAGCTGCTAAGGGCGATATTGTGACGTGTGATGTGCGTGACCGTACGCGCGGGCAATGCCCGTAAAATCTAGCGCAGTCAATCATTAACTTGGAGCCCTCCCATGCTGTTTAGCAAATTACTACCTAAAGAAGGTAATTTTTTCGAAATGTTTAACCAGCACGCAGACTGCATTGTGGAGGCAGCTCGCGCATTCTCTAAGTTGGTGGCCAATTACAGCGATCCACATTTGCGTGAAAGCTATAACCGCGATGTGGACAACGCCGAGCACGCAGCTGACCGCATTACGGCGGATGTGAATCGTTTGATTCACAAAACCTTTATCACTCCGATTGATCGTGAGCAAATCCACTCGTTGATTAATACCATGGACGACGTGGCGGATTTGATTCA
>JANXRP010000101.1 GCA_025352965.1 Comamonadaceae bacterium | reverse complement strand
TAGATAGTCCGCCTTATCGACAGCGTTCCAATCAATCACTCGCTTGATTTCTTGTTTCAGCATCAAGTCAAGCCAGATGCGCGTTGCACGTCCGTTGCCCTCGCGAAAAGGATGAGCGATATTCATCTCGACGTACTTTTCGATGATCTCTTCAAACGTGTGCTGGGACATGGCACTCACGTGCAGAAGTGATTGCGGCAAATACATCACGGCCGCAAAACGAAAGCTACCTTTAGAGATATTGATGTCGCGCACCTTGCCTGCAAAGTCGTAAATATCGCCAAACAGATACGCGTGAATTTTTGCAAGGCCAGCAAACGTGCCCACCTCCATGCGCCCTATGTCACCACTCTCAAATAATTGCTTGGCTTTTTGTTTACTCAATTTTTCTTCAGCGCGATTGAGCTCAACTTGATTGCTGATATTCAATTTGTTTTGCAAGGTCATTGTTGGTTTTCCTCAATATAACTTTCTCACCTGCGCAAACACGCGCGTAAGCCCTAAGAGCGCATCGATATTAGGCGTAGCAATCCCGACCTTCTCGCCAATTTCTTTGACGGATGTGACGAGTGCATCCAGCTCGATGGAGCGCCCCGCTTCCACGTCTTGCAGCATGGATGTTTTGAATGCGCCAAGGCGGGAGGTGACGGCGTGGCGGTCTTCGGGCGATTCGTCAATTGGGCAGCCAATGCGTGCACCAATGGCTTTGGCTTCTAGCATCACGCTGGAGATAAAGGCGCGCGTCAGAGGATCGGCCAGCACTTTATCCACGTTTGCGCCTGTGATGGCTGAGATAGGGTTCATGGTCATATTGCCCCACAGCTTGTACCAAATGGCTTGGCGGATATTGGTTGAATGCGTCACTTCAAAACCTGCTTGTTTGAGCAAATCGCACACGGCTTTGGATCGTTCGGACTGGCCACCTAAAAATTTGCTGCTATCGGGTTCACCCACGATCAATTTTTCGCCCATCTTGTGCTGCACAAGCCCAGGTTCGCTGGTGGATGTGCTGGCATGCACCACGCAACCTAAAACCTGATCGGCTGGCAGTGCTTTGGCAATCTGGCCCGAGGGATCAACGCTTTGCAAGGATGGATAAAACCACCACGGCACGCCGTTCATGGCGGGCAGGATGAGCGTGTGCTTACCAATGAGCGGTGCAATCTGCGGAGCAAGGCTTGGCAGCGCTTGGGACTTGACGGCAATCACCACCAAGTCTTGCATGCCAAGGCTAGCAGCATCGCTGGAAGCCTTATAGAGTGGGGCTTGCACGAGGCCTGCCGCAGTATTCAATCGCCAACCATGCTGCTGCAAGGCTGCCAGCGTTTCGCCACGAGCGAGTGCCGAGACTTCGTGCACACCAGTTGCGGCAATCTTTGTACCTATCCATCCGCCAATGGCGCCAGCGCCGACGATACAAATTTTTTGTAGAGATTGAGGCATAAACTATGTTTTAGATATACAAAAAAGATCTTGCAGTGTAACGATACGCTATGAACATCCCTCTTCGTTTTTTACGTCCATTAACAGCCTCGCTAGTTCTTGCTACCAATCTGCTATTTGTGAGCTGTCAACCGACAGCGCCAAAGCTTGAGCGCGTGCAATGGCAGTGCGCGGCTTTTTATGAACCTGCACGAAGCATTTGGAATCGAACGGTGACTTTTGAATACGCCAACCAACCATCTTCCTCCCATGCGACCGATTTCAAACTGAGCATCGATCAAGTCCCTGTGCATGGCTACAACCTAGAGAACGACATATTGCAAACCCATCTCGACAGTGAGCGCATCACCCTTAACCTAACCAGCAAAACGTGGAGTAGTAACTTTAGGGGCATGTCCAGCAGCCAAGGGCAGTGCGAAGTGCTTAGCTAGCTCACTTAATCGGCGGCTTGGGCAGCACGGCCTCGCCCGCTTGCATGACGTAGGTATATTGAAGCAGATATGAGCCATCCGCTTGTTTTTGAAAATGCCCTGTCGTGGCACGCGTCACGCCAAACTGAACATCGGTAGTCAAGTGCTCATCGTCATCCGCGTACACCTGCGAGATCAGCGTCTTAAAGCCTTCTTTAAAGATAAGCGCATGCAAATGCGCAGGGCGGTAGGGATGACGATTTTGCGCAGTCAGCAAACGCCCGACCACGCCATCAGTCGGGATCGGATAGCCCGTAGGTTTAACCGTTGTGAACCAAAACTTGCCATCCGTAGTCGTGACAAATTTGCCGCGCAGGTTCATGTCAGCTTGAGAGTCATCTTGTTGCTCATACAGGCCGACTGGCGAGGCATGCCAGATATCCACTTCGGCATCTGCGACGGCGTTGCCATGCGTGTCAATCACTAAGCCCTCAACGTGCAAAGCCTTGCCAGCTGTGTCACTGCGGAGGATTGAGCCACCATTTTCGGTATGCGGCGAATGCATACGCCAAAAAGGACCGAGGAGATTTTGCGTGGTTTGAATGGACCCATCGTCATCCACAACGCCGCCGTTATTGAGTAGGCAAACGAGTTGCGACACGCCCAGCGAGCCTGCCATGAGCACTGCCTCGTTGTGCGTGTCATGGCTAGCCTGACCGATCTCGTTGATAAGGCTAGTTGCTTGCCGAAACTCAGCTTCCGTTAATTTGACCTCGCTGATAAAGCCGTGCAAATGCTTGACCAGCGAGGTCATGATTTCACCGAGACGCGGATCGGTGGTTTGTTGCATGACCGCTTGCACTACAAGGGTCACGTCATGTGGGGACTGGATGGGGCGAGTGTGACTCATGCCCCCAAGTTTATGCTGCGTTTAGCTTTAAACCAAAGTCAATGTCACGTCGATATTGCCGCGTGTCGCGTTGGAATACGGACACACGATGTGAGCCTTGTCGATGATTCCTTGCGCGACAGCACGATCCATACCAGGCAAGCTGATGTTGAGTGCAACCTCGATACCAAAACCATTTGGAATTTGGCCGATGCCCACTGCGCCATCAATTTTTGCATCCGCTGGCAAAGCCACTTTGGCCTGACCTGCGACAAACTTCATCGCACCCATAAAGCATGCGCTGTAGCCAGCAGCAAACAATTGCTCGGGGTTGGTGACAGCGCCATTGGCATCGCCTGCGCCGCCCATTTCTTTTGGCACGCCAAGTTTGACGTTTAAAGCACCATTGCTAGATGTGGCATGACCATCACGACCACCTGTGGCTGTGGCCTGTGCGGTATAGAGTACTTTTTCGATTGACATGATATTTCCTTGTTCATTGGTTAAAAAATAATCGCGATTTCAATAACTAAACGTGCGCAGCGATCAAGTTCGCACGTAAAACTTTTAATTCAACAGCAATTTGCCGAACAGCGGGCAACTCGCAACCCGAGGCTTCAAGCACGCAAGCAGGAATGCCTTGGCTTTTGGCTTGCAACTTGCGCCCTGCACTTGTCAAACTCACAATCACTTGGCGCTCATCCTCTGTACTGCGGGTACGCTCTACAAACCCCAGTACCTCTAATTTTTTAAGCAGCGGCGTCAGCGTCCCGCTATCTAAATACAAGGCTGTGCCAATATCACTGACGCGCTGCCCACCTTGATCTTGACGCTCCCACAGCACCAGCATCACCAGATATTGCGGATAGGTCAACTTGAGCGTTTTTAAAAGCGGTTTGTACACCTTAGTCATCGCCAGCGATGCCGAGTACAGTGCAAAGCACAAATGCTGATCGAGCGGAATAAATCCAGAGATGTTAGATGGGGTTGTTTTTTTATTGCTCACAATTGTATTGTACACAATTTAATTAATAAAAACAACCCCCAGCAATTGGGGGTAGATTGAGTGTGATGTTGTTACTTCACCATTCCGCGCTTACCCAGCTCTAGCTTGGCAATTGCGTTGCGATGCACTTCGTCTGGGCCATCGGCAAAGCGCAGCGTGCGTTGGTGTGCATAGGCTTCGGCCAGCCAAAAGTCTTGCGTGAGGCCAGCGCCGCCATGGGCTTGAATCGCCCAGTCGATGATCTTGGTGGACATGTTGGGAGCCACCACTTTAATCATGGCGATTTCCGCTTGCGCTGCTTTGTTGCCCGCCACATCCATCATGCGCGAAGCATTCAAAGTCAGCAAACGCGCTTGGTCAATCATGCAGCGCGACTCACCAATGCGCTCGCGCCAGACACCTTGCTCCGACAGCTTTTTACCAAACGCAGTACGGCTCAGCAAGCGATCGCACATCATCTCTAGCGCACGCTCAGCCGCGCCAATCGAGCGCATGCAGTGATGAATGCGTCCAGGTCCTAAACGGCCTTGTGCAATCTCAAAACCTCGGCCTTCGCCCAAGAGGATATTGCTGGCGGGCACGCGCACGTTGTCAAGCACGATCTCCATGTGACCATGCGGCGCATCGTCATAACCAAAAATAGTTTGATGGCGCAGCACCGTCACACCCTTGGTGCTACGTGGCACCAGCACCATTGACTGCTGCGAGTGACGTGGCGCATCAAAGTCCGTTTTACCCATCACAATAAAAATTTCGCAATGCGGGCTACCGGCACCCGAGCTAAACCATTTGCGTCCGTTGATCACATAATCGTCACCGTCGCGTTTGATGGCGCATTGGATATTGGTGGCATCAGATGACGCGACGGCGGGCTCGGTCATCAAAAATGCGGAGCGGATTTCGCCAGCCAGGAGCGGCTCTAGCCAACGTTGTTTGTGTTCGTCCGTACCATAGCGATTAATCGTCTCCATATTGCCCGTGTCGGGCGCAGAGCAATTAAACACTTCGCCTGACCACACCACGCGTCCCATGATTTCGCATAGCGGCGCATAGTCTAAATTGCTAATGCCGCCATTGCCTTTGTAGGCGTGCGGCAAAAACATGTTCCAAAGCCCCGCTGCACGTGCCTTGGGCTTGAGCTCGCCAATCAACGCTGGTGTTTCCCATTGGTTGCCAGCGGCGCGCAAGGCTGCCATTTCTTGCTGATAACGGGTTTCGTTGGGATAAATGTGCTGGTCAAAAAAGGCTTGCAAGCGAGCAAGCAAATCTTGTGTCTTTGGCGAATAGTCCCAGTTCATGGCGTTACGTCCTTAGTAGTTGTACGGATAAGTTAAGCTTTCATTATGACTATGCAAAACTGAGTAGCGACCAGAGCAGGGTCTCTAGTGTGACGCAGTCATAAAAAGCATTGCCATCGTTTGACGTAACCACACGCTACCCGCGTCAAGATGAAAACGTTCATGCCAATGCTGCTTGACTTTGTAGTGCGGCAGCTGGATAGGCGGCTCCAGCACTTGAACCTGTTCCTGCGCTGCCAATGCCATGCCAAGCTGCCGTGGCACGATGACCAAAAACTCGGTTTGCGCCACGATGCGCGCAACGCCTAAAAAACTTGGTACGCGCAGTACGATGCGGCGCTCTAGCCTTTGCTTCGCCAGCACTTTGTCAACAATCACGTGACCTGTGCCCGAAGTGGTGACCATGATGTGACCTTCTTTAGAAAACTGAAGCTTAGTCAGCATGCCTTGCACTCGAGGGTGATTTTTGGCAGCTAAGCAAACAAAATCTTGCTCAAACAGCGCTTGCTGATAAAAGCCCGCTTCTAAGTCTGGCAAAAAACCAACCGCTAAATCGACATCGCCAGACGTGAGCTTTTGCCGACTATCACTAGAAATTTTTGTTGCTTCAACGACAAGCCCTGGCGCGGTTTTTTGCAAATAGTTAATTAATTTTGGCAAGATGATGATCTCGCTGATATCCGTCATGCAGAGGCGAAATTCGCGTGAAGCAGTCAAAGGAACAAACACCGCTGGCTTGCCGCGTGCCGTTTCAATTCGAGCTAGTGCCTCATGTAACTCAGGATAAATGCTTTGCGCTCTAGGCGTAGGCACCATACCTTCCGCAGTGCGAATAAACAAGCGGTCGTCAAAATGCTGGCGCAGCTTATTGAGCGCAATGCTGGCACTGGCCTGCTCTATGCCCAGCAAGGCTGCAGCGCGAGTCACGCTTTGCGTTTTATAGATTTGGACGAAGACCTCTAACCAATCTAAATTGAGTTTTGCCATCCGACTAGTATATAAAAATAATATAGTACCTATTGCAATTCATACGTTGATGAAATAGTGAAGTCCTGCGACAGTTAGCTTCAGTCACAAAACTAATGAGGAGCAACCATGCAATTTCACTTAAACGGATTTAGAACAGGCGATCCCAGTCTTTTGGACGCTGCAAGCAATGCACAAACAGGCAATACCCAGCTACCAGCCGAAGCAGATGTGCTCATCGTGGGCTGCGGCCCCGCGGGTCTGACGCTTGCCGCCCAGTTAGCCGCTTTCCCCGATATCAAAACGGTGATCGTGGAGCAAAAGCCTGGGCCGCTAGAGTTAGGCCAAGCCGATGGCGTGGCCTGCCGCACCCTAGAAATGTTTGAAGCTTTTGGTTTTGCCGAGAAGGTGCTTAAAGAGTCCTATTGGGTGAATGAGACAACGTTTTGGAAGCCTGACGATGCTGACTCGAAACGCATCACACGCAGCGGACGTGTGCAAGACGTGGAAGAAGGTCTCTCGCACATGCCGCACGTCATTCTCAATCAAGCCCGTGTGCACGATTTCTATTTGGAGATCATGCAAAAGTCGGCTTCACGCATAGTCCCCTACTACAACCGCAAGCTTGGTAGTCTTGTGCGCGAAGCAGACGACATCGTTACCGCCAACTTTGAAGGCGGTGAATCCATCCGCGCCAAATACGTCGTAGGCTGCGACGGTGCGCGTAGCGAGGTGCGGCGCTGGATGGGACTTGCGCTCAAAGGCGACTCCGCTAACCACGCTTGGGGCGTGATGGACGTGCTGGTGAACACAGACTTTCCCGACATCCGTTTTAAAGCGCTGATTCAGTCGGCGAGCGAGGGCAGCGTCGTGCTCATCCCTAGGGAGGGCGGCTACATGGTTCGCATCTATGTGGAGATGGACAAGCTTGCCGAGAACGAACGCGTCGCAGGACGCAACATCACCATTGAGCAATTGATTGCCGCCGCGCAGCGCATCTTTCACCCCTACACATTGGATGTAAAAGAAGTGGCTTGGTGGTCAGTGTACGAAATCGGCCAGCGCTTGTGTGACCGATTCGACGATCTCAAACCCGAGGAGGTGGCGACTCGGTTGCCTCACATCTTTATTGCAGGCGATGCCTGCCACACGCATAGCCCCAAAGCGGGTCAGGGCATGAACGTCTCGATGCAAGATGCGTTCAATATCGGCTGGAAGCTGGCAGCCGTGCTACAAGATCGCAGCCCGCCTAGCTTGCTCCACACCTACTCTGCCGAGCGGCAAGCGGTTGCCAAGCAACTTATCGACTTTGACCGCGAATGGGCAGCGATGCTGAGTAACCCCGCTACACAGGTAGGCGGCGATGTGCAGCGCTACTTCGTGCAACACGGTCGCTACACGGCGGGCACTGCCACGCAGTATCAAGCTGCCTTGCTCACGGGACAAGTCACGCATCAAAGCTTAGCAACAGGGCTGCAAATTGGCACGCGTTTTCACTCCGTGCCTGTCATCCGCATCGGCGACGGTAAGCATGTGCAACTAGGTACCACACTCGCAGCTGATGGCCGCTGGCGCTTGCTGGCTTTTGCTGGCACAGGCGATCTTGCAACGCCCGACTCACCGCTTGGCAAGCTGTGTACTTACTTGTCGCAGTCACCCAATTCACCTCTCAAGCGTTTCACACCCAAAGGTGCAGATATAGATGCTGTGTTCGACGTGCGGGCTGTATTTCAGCAAAACCATCACCAGCTTGCCATCACGTCCATGCCTGAACTACTGTTCCCGCACAAAGGCAAATATGGTTTACGCGATTATGAAAAAGCGTTTTGCGCACTCGCTGATGAGAAGCAAAACATCTACACCCTGCGCGGCATCGATCGCAAACAAGGCTGTTTGGTCGTGGTGCGCCCCGATCAATACATTGCGCAAGTTTTGCCGCTTAGCGATACCGATACGATTGCAACATTTTTTGCAAGCTTTATGATGGACAATTAAGCATGGACACCAAAAATCTCATCGCTATCGACATCCACACCCACGCCGAAGTGTCGTGCTGGAATCCATTTGACGCTTATGGCTCGGAGTACGACGAAGCCGCCGACAAATATTTTAAAAACGGCAAGCGCCCCACCATTGCCGAAACCATTACGTACTACCGCGAGAAAAAAATTGGCCTCGTCATGTTCACCGTGGATGCCGAAGCCAAAATGGGGCGACGTCGCATCCCGAACGAAGAAATTGCCGAAGCTGCCAAGGCTAACTCCGACATGATGATGTGCTTTGCCAGCATTGACCCACACAAAGGAAAAATGGGCGCACGCGAAGCACGCAAACTGATTGAAGAGCACGGTGTGAAAGGATTTAAGTTCCACCCCACCGTGCAGCACTTTCACCCCTACGACAAGATGGCGTGGCCGATCTACGAAGTAATTAACGAGTACAAGCTGCCCGCCATCTTCCATACAGGTCACAGCGGCATTGGCTCTGGGATGCGCTGCGGCGGCGGCCTCAGACTAGAGTTCTCCAATCCTATGCATTTAGACGATGTCGCGGTGGACTTCCCCGACATGCAAATCGTGATGGCGCACCCCAGCTTTCCGTGGCAAGACGAAGCGCTATCGGTGGCGACGCACAAACCGAATGTGTGGATTGATTTGTCGGGCTGGAGCCCCAAATACTTTCCGAAACAGCTCATCCATTACGCCAATACGTTACTCAAAGACCGCGTGCTATTTGGCTCGGACTACCCACTCATCACACCCGAGCGCTGGATGGCAGATTTTGAAGTAGCAGGCTTCAAACCCGAGGTGATGCCTGGAATTTTGAAGGGTAATGCGATGCGGTTGTTGGGGCTTCAATAACGATTCTTAGATCGTTTTGTAACCCATTGACTGCGGCAACCACAGCACAATTTGCGGCACAAAGGTAAACAGCATCAGCGCCGCAATCAAGATACCAACAAAGAGCCAACCCTCGCGGATCATGTCTTTGAGCGGAATACCTGTGAGTGCGTTCGTGACAAAAAGCAGCATGCCAAACGGCGGATGGATCATACCGATCATCATGTTGACCACCGCCACCACGCCAAAGTGAACGAGGTCAACACCTAGCATCTTGGCAGCGGGGATAAGCATGGGGACGAAGACGAGCAGGATGACCGACACATCCAAAAAGCAGCCCAGTACCAGCATCATCACATTCACCAAGAGCAAGAACTGCCACTGCGTGAGGCCCATGCCGTCCACCCACAACGCCATCGCTTGCGGCACGCCCTCGGCGGTAAAAACGTAATTCATCAAATAGCTAGATGCAATGATGAGCGTGACCACGGTGCTAGCTCTTGCGGACTCTAGCGTGACGGCAAATAAACCCTTCCAGTCCAGCGCTCGGTAGACAATGCCCGCGAGCACTAGGCCGTGCAGCGCTGCCACGGCAGCAGCCTCGGTCGGCGTAAATGCGCCCGTGTAAATACCCGTGAGCAGTACAACGGGCAGCGAAAGCGGTAAGAGTCCGCGCATGACGATAGACGGCACATCCTTCCATTTGACCGACGTGTCACGCGGCATGTTGCGCTTGACCGCGACCCAGTGCACACCCATCATCATGAACACCGCCATAAGCAAGCCAGGAATCACGCCACCCAAAAACAGCGCGCCGACCGATGTACCCGAGACCAGCGCATAAATCACCATCGGGATAGACGGCGGAATAATGGGGCCAATGGTGGCCGAAGCTACGACAACCGCGCCCGCAAAACCAGGCGTGTACTCTGGCTTTTTGAGCATCTCTTTAATCGTGACTAAGCCAGGTCCTGCCGCATCCGCAATGGCGCTGCCACTCATGCCAGAAAAAATCACGCTCACCAAAATATCAACCTGCGCCAAGCCCCCACGCATACGGCCTACCAGCACTTTGGCAAAGTCAAACAAGCGCGTGGAGATGGTGCCCGCGTTCATCACATTAGCGGCAAAAATAAACAGCGGCACTGCCAAAAGTACGTAGCCGTTGTAGAGGCCATTCAAAATTTGTTCGGCAGCCAATCCAATATCTTGACCTTTGAAGATGAGATAGGCGATGCCGCCAGCAAGCATAGAAAAAGCAATCGGTACGCGAATCGTCATGCCAGTCGCCAGGATGGCGAACATCAAAAGTAGTGCATTACTCATACTCCCTCTCCCTTGATGGGAGAGGGCTGGGGAGAGGGTGTTGTTAGATCGCTAATCACGCTCCACACATTCTTCACCACCAAACTCACCAGCAAAAACATAAACGGCACAAACACCCATAAAAATGAGATGTCCAGCACAGGCGTGCGTTCACGTCGCATAAACCAGATGTAATCCCAATTGCCCGCCAAGCCATATCCCACAAGACCTGCGAGAGTGATACTGCCCACCAATCGCATGATGCGCTGTGCTAATGGAGAGACTGCGTTGTATGCCAAATCAAACATCACGTGCTCACGCGCGCGTACCACAAATGCAGCGCACCACAGCACCATCCAAATGTAGAGCACCACGGCCAACTCGTCCGTCCACGCCAGTGGGCTATTGAAAGCAAACCGCGCAACGATTTGAATAATGAAGACGCAGAAAAGCGCTCCGAAGAGCGTCACGCCTACCGCGTTGGCAAACTTACTTAGTCGCATTAATGCGCTCTAACATGCCCTTGGGCCATGCCTGCGAGATATCCGATTTTTGATACGCCGCTTGCACCGCCGTGCGGAACGCTGGCACATCGGGCGTAATCACCATCAAACCTTCTTTTTTGAAGAAATCCACCAGTGTTGACTCGTCTTTGATGCGGTTTTCGTCGTTGTACTTCGCTGCTTTGATGGCGGCTGCTTTGACCTTGGCTTTTTGGTCGGCGTTCATTGCGTTCCAAGCCTTATTCGAGATCGAAATAAAGATGCCATCGACCAAGTGGCTGGTCATCACAATCTCTTTGGTTACTTCATAAAACTTAGCGGATTTGACGGTGGGTAGTGGGTTGTCTTGCCCATCAATCGTGCCCGTCTTGAGTCCGAGGTAAACCTCGCCAAAGGCAAGCGGCGTGGGCGTTGCGCCCAAAGACTCACCTAAAAATAGCCACTCTTTCGAGCCTGGCATACGCAGTTTCACACCCTTCAAATCAGCGGGTGTGCGCACACTTTTAACTTCGCGCAAATTGACTTGGCGTGTACCCAAATAGAGTGGCGCTAGGATGGTGATGTCCATTTTTTCGCTGACCAACTTCGCCATCTCAGCGCCAATCGGACCGCTGTGGACTTTGTTTAAATGCGCTGGGTCACGAATGATGTAACCCGCTGTAAAGATGGAGTACTCGGGGACAATTTTTGCGATATCTTGCGCCGAAATAGCCGACAGCTCCAAATTGCCACGCGCCATGGCAGCGGGCTCTGCGCCTTGCTTAAACAGCGAGGCATTCAAATTGATTTGCACATCGAATTGCTTGGGCGCGGACTTGGCAAGATCATCCTTCATCACCGTCCACATCTTGGCGTGCCAGTCGTCTGGCACGGCGGGGGTGGAGACGCGCAACACAGTTTGAGCTTGTGCGAGCGCCATGCTAGATACAAGACTGATGGCTAAAAATAATCGATTTAATTTCATACTGTCTCCTATTTAAGATTTTTTAAGGTTTTGAGATTGTGCCAGTGTTGGCATGGCAGCTATCGCGCCGCGCCCAGTGACGGATAACGCTGCTGCCGCATTTGCCGATTGGGCAGCCATTGCCAGTGGCTCGCCTCTGGCAATGGCTGCCGCCAAAGCGCCTGTGAATGTATCGCCTGCGCCAATGGTGTCAACCACCTGCATAGGCCAGCCATGAATAGCGCAACTCGGGGTTTGCGCAGGTTTTCCATCTTGATAGATCGCACAGCCTGCCGCCCCGAGCGTCACAATGATGGCGCCAGCGCCCCTGCCGAAAAGTAGTTGCGCTTCCGACTCATTGGGCGTGAGAACGTCACACAGTGCAATGAGCGCATCGGGCAAGGTAACTGCTGGCGCGGGATTAAGAATGGTTGTGACACCCGCAGCACGAGCAATTTTGAACGCGGCTATCGTTGCAGCCATAGGCACTTCGTTCGATGCCATCACGACTTTGCAAGCACGAATCGCCTCGCAGGCCACACCCACATTGGCTTGGCCAAGACCCGCTCCTGCACCTGTGGCAACGGCGATGCTGTTATCACCATCATCGTACACAAGAATTTGCGCCACGCCACTGCGCTCATTCGCTGCAACCTCTACATGCTGGGTAGCGATTCCTTCTTTAGTCCATAAAGCAAGCGCCATGAGACCAAAGTCATCGTCACCAATACGAGCAATCACGCCCACTTTTGCGCCTTGTCTAGCCGCTGCGACCGCCGCGTTGGAACCCTTGCCGCCAGGCTGAATATCGAATGAATGCGCCATGAGTGTTTCTCCGCGCGCGATAGGGCGCGCCACGCGCGAGACCAAGTCAGCATTCCAACTGGCGATACAAATGACGTCGCAAGCCCCATCAGTCATGGGCTGCATCCAGTGCAAACGTTTTCATCAAACCTTGAAGACGCTCAAAATCAGTATCAGATAGTGCCACCAGTGGCGGACGAACACGTCGCCAGCCCATATCATTATTTTTGATCGCCATGATCGCTTTAAACGTCGCCGCCATGCCAAGCGTATTCAAAATATCAATGAATGCTTTCACACGCACTAAATCTTGCGCCGCTTGATTTTTATCGTAGTCATTTGCATCAAATGTAGACGTCAAACGCTGCACCAAACGCGGCATAACGTTGGCTACACCACTGACTGCGCCATTGCTACCTTGCTCGGCCATGATGCGCAGATGCGTCTCGTTGCCCACCCACACTTGCATGCCGTGCGAGTTTTTCGAAAACGCAAGCGAGCCATCCTTGTCGCCGCTACTGTCCTTGATGCCGATAAACGTATTCGGATATTGCGCAACCAAGGTATCAACGACGTACTGCGTGAGGTTGACATAAGCCACTTGCGGCAAGTGATACAAAACCATACGCAAGGGTTTGTGAGGTGTTGAGGGAACGGCATCCACGACATACCGATACGAATCAATCACGCCTTGATCGGAAATGCCTTTCAAAAAAAACGGCGGCAACATCAAGCAACCATGTGCGCCTACCTCGGTTGCGTGACGCGTCAAGGTAACCGTATCGAGCAGCGCCGCACAGCTGGTGGATACCAAGATACGATTAGCAGGCACGCCACGCGCAATCAAGCCGTCGATGGCTGCGATGCGCTCTTGCACCGTAAACGATGGCCCTTCGCCTGTCGTACCAAACGGCGTGACTCCTGTGCAGCCCTTACCTAGCAAGGCTTTGACGTGATTGGCGAATGAATCAATGTCGATGGAAAGATCCGCGTTTAGCGGCGTGAGCAGCGCAGGCCAAACGCCGCTATGAGAAATGTGAGCAGGTGTATTCATACCTAGAATCATACCTATGACTCGTCCTATGCAACTTCAAGAAATACTCTTCAACCAAGGATTTGGCACACGCCGCGTCTGTGCAGGCCTTATCCAAAAAGGGCTGGTGAGCATCAAGACCCCAGAAGCAACAGCAGATAAGGCTTGGCGCGTTTCGCTTGATTCCGATTTAGAACTCGATCCAGAAGGTTTGCAGTTTCGCGTGAGCGGCGTACCTGGCCTACCCGACTTGATCTGGCCATATGCTGCACGCGCCTACATCGTGTTCCACAAACCCGCTGGGCACGAGTGCTCGCACAAAGCCTCGCATTGGCCGACGATTTATAGCTTGCTACCCAGCCCGCTTAGGCTACGTCCGCAAAAATCCGCCATCCAAGGCGTACAAGCCATTGGTCGCTTAGACCAAGACACGACGGGCTTGCTCATCCTCACCGATGACGGCGCATTGATTCACAAACTGAGTTCCCCCAAGCATCACGCGCCCAAGGTCTACGAAGTCACGACGAAGCACCCGCTTGACGCCAAGCAAGTGGCGCGATTATTAGAAGGTGTGGTACTAGACGATTCACCCAAACCCGTGCTGGCTGCTGCTTGCGAAGCGATTGGTGAATTAGGCGTGACTACGCATTTGCGTCTCACGCTAACCGAGGGCAAGTATCACCAAGTCAAACGCATGATTGCGGCGGTAGGTAACCGCGTGGAGGGCTTGCATCGCTCTCAAATGGGAGCTTTTAAGCTACCTGATGATTTAGCAGCTGGCGCTTGGCGCTGGCTTAGCTCGGCTGAACTGGCGTCTCTGTCAGTGCAGTAACTTCGAGACTAGCGGATGGCTCACCCGCCTCGTCTTCGTCCGTATCACTCACCACTTCGCCGCGCAGCTTGGCTTGCTTCTTCTCTTCTTTTTTAGCTTTTTTAGCTAGGTCTTTTTGGCGTTTGATAAACGAATAGTTTGGGGTTGCCATTAGAGCCTTTGAATATGAATGGTGCCTCGGGACGGAATCGAACCGTCACACCTTTCGGTACCGGATTTTGAGTCCGGCGCGTCTACCAATTCCACCACCGAGGCACGCGAGGCGGCAATTATATCTGACTACACTATTGGCTATGAATATGTCGCTTCAAAATCACAATTACCCCACCATCGCCGACACGATTGGCAATACGCCGATTGTTGCTCTGCAGCGCCTGCAAGCCACACTGAATAAGGCTCGCGGCAATGTCATCCTTGGCAAGATGGAAGGCAATAATCCTGCGGGTTCGGTCAAAGATCGCCCTGCACTATCGATGATTGCACGCGCCGAAGAACGTGGTGACATCAAGGTAGGTGACGTGCTGATTGAAGCCACCTCGGGCAACACGGGCATTGCACTGGCCATGGCCGCTGCCATTAAGGGCTACCGCATGGTGCTCATCATGCCCGAGGACGCAAGCGTAGAGCGCGTACAAACCATGAAGGCGTTTGGCTCCGAAGTCATCTTGACCCCAAAAACCGTGGGCATGGAGGGTGCACGTGACCTTGCTGACAAAATGGCGCTGGAGGGCAAAGGCGTGGTGCTAGATCAATTTGCCAACAAGGACAACCCACGCATCCATTTTGAAACGACAGGCCCGGAAATTTGGGAACAAACAGGCGGACGCATCACGCACTTTGTGAGTGCCATGGGTACCACGGGCACGATTACAGGTGTGTCGCAATTCTTGAAATCGAAAAATCCTAATATCCGCATCATTGGCGCGCAACCCACGGAAGGCTCCAAAATTCCAGGTATCCGCAAATGGCCAACAGAATATCTGCCAAAAATTTATGACCCAACGAACGTAGACGAACTCGTTTATGTCACGCAGGCCGACGCGGAAGACATGTGCCGCCGCATGGCACGCGAAGAAGGCATTTTTGCTGGCATTTCGGCTGCGGGCGCTTGCTGGGTGGCACAGCAAATCGCTAGCAAGGTAGAGAATGCCACCATCGTGTTTGTGGTGTGCGACCGAGGCGATCGTTACTTATCGACGGGCGTCTTTCCAGCATAATGTCCCAGCTTGAATGAGCCCTGCCCAGTGAACGGAATCGAGCACGTTTGGATTCACCCTCTGCGAGCCCATCGTCCGCTCGTCGTGTTTCTGCACGAAGGACTAGGCTCAGTCGCGCTGTGGCGCG
>JANXRP010000091.1 GCA_025352965.1 Comamonadaceae bacterium | reverse complement strand
GCATCCAACGCCATCAAGCAGGGCATGGAGTCACCAATGGGCGAGCCGTTGGCGATGTTGCCCGCCAGCGTGGCGGTGGAGCGAATGGGCGGTGAACCAAAGCGGCGTAGCACTTCGGCAAAATCTGGGTAAGCGGTGCTGACCAGCGACTCTACGGTGGTGAGCGAGACTGCCGCACCAATCGTCCATGCTGCTGCTGTTTCTTTGACCTCTTTGAGTTCTGCCACATTACCTAAATAGATGATGTGGTCAGGGCGGCTAAATTGTTTGTTGACTTGCAAGCCAATCTCGGTGCTGCCTGCCAGCAAGGTAGCCTTGGGGTGTGCGAGCAAATACTCCGCCACCTCTAACAGCGTGGCAGGCGCAACAAACTCATTGCCCTTCTTGGTACGTAGTACAGGCTGAATCACGGTTTGACCATCAAGGCCAATCGTTGCCTCTAGTGGACGTTGAATTTCCTTGAGTAAGGCAACGTCAGCAGCATCTTCGATTTTGCTAGGCGCTGCCTGCAAAGCCGCATCTACGATGGGTTTGTAGCCTGTACAGCGGCACAAATTGCCTTGCAGTGCATCGTTAATTTGCTGGCGGTTTGGGCATGTGCCACACGAATTCGGATTTTTAGCGTGTGTGTCCATGAGCCCCGCCAAGCTCATCACGATGCCTGGTGTGCAAAATCCGCATTGCGAACCGTGACACGCCACCATCGCTTCTTGCACGGGGTGCAGCGTGCCGTCTGCTGCTTGCAAACTCTCAACGGTTTTGAGCGATTTACCGTCAATCGATGGCAAGAGCTGCATGCACGAATTGGTGGGGATGTAGTTGACGGTTTTGCCGTCCGCCGCTAGCTCGCCCACCAACACCACGCAAGCGCCGCAATCACCTTCCGCACAGCCCTCTTTGGTGCCCGTGCGATGCAAGGACTCGCGCACGTAGTCAAGTACGGTGGTCGTGCGACGAACACCCACGGCTTCTTGGATTTGTCCGTCTAAAACAAACCGAACAGTGTTGGTGACTTGGGTCATAAAAGCGCCTTGAATGCAAAAATGTGAGTCTTGATTTTAGAGCTTGGATGCCTTTGAAGTCGCGTTTGAAGACGCGTACCAATCGGCAATTTGTTGGCGCTCTGCTGGCGTCACGCCTGTGGCGTTATTCATAGGCATGAGTTTGGTGACCACAGCTTGCTGATAGACGAGCGTGGCATTTTTTTCCATCAGTTCTGCTGAATCTAAGCGAATGCCTTTTTGCTGCAACGCCGCGCCGTGGCACATGATGCAGCGCTCTTTAGCAATTGCAAGTATGGCTGCTGTATCGGTTGCTGCGATCAATGATTCGCCCCCCTGTCGCTGCACGCCATCCCCCCGTGCGGGGGGAACTAAAGCAGGTTTGAGGCTTTTTGAGGGCGCTAGCCACACGATGACCGCCAAAATGACAACTACACCCGCAATCGCATAACGGATCGGGTTGCCGTTACGTCCGTGCTTGAAGCCGTGGCGCAGAACAAAATATTGCCTGATTGCCGCGCCGGCCAGCATCATCATCACCAGCACTAGCCAGTTGTGTTCATGCGTATAGGTAAAGCTGTAGTGGTTGGACAGCATGGCAAACAAAACGGGTAGCGTGAAATAGGTGTTGTGCACGCTGCGCTGTTTGCCGCGTTTGCCGTGGATGGCAAGTGCGCGTCCGTCGTAGGGTTTACCGCTCGTCATGGCGGCGACCACTTTGCGCTGGCCAGGGATGATCCAAAAGAACACATTGGCGCTCATGGCGGTGGCGATCATTGCGCCGACCAGTAAAAACGCGGCGCGTCCTGCAAACCAGTGGCAAGCTAGCCATGCGGCGGCGGCAACAACAATCAGCATGACTGCGCCAACAATCGCTTCGCCATTTTTGCGGAAACCAAACGCGTGGCACACAAAATCGTAAATCAGCCAAAAGCCGCCCAAAAAGCATAGTGCCACACCAATGGCATCGGCTTGTTCCCAGTCCATCAATGATTTGTCAATCAAGTAAGTGCCCGCGTTGTAGAGATACATCAGCGTAAACAGCGCAAAGCCCGATAGCCACGTGGAGTAGCTTTCCCAATAAAACCAGTGCAGGTGCGAGTGAATGGTTTTAGGTGCGGTGAGGTATTTTTGCGGGTTGTAAAAGCCACCGCCGTGCACTGCCCACATTGCGCCGTCCACACCTTTTTCTAAAAGATCAGGCGATTTTGGTTTAACGAGGTTGTTGTCTAAAAAAACAAAATAAAACGAAGAGCCCACCCAAGCGATGGCGGTAATGACGTGTACCCAGCGGATGAGGAGATTGGCCCAGTCGAGTAAATAAGTTTCCATAGCGTTAAAGTGTATACAATTTTTGCAACAGTTGTGCAGCCACTGCCACGGCAATGACTTCGGGCTCTTTGCCCGAGATACCGCTCACACCAATCGGACAAGTGACCTGCGCCAGTTCTGCATCAGTAAACCCACGCTCGCGCAGCCGATTTTTGAATGTTGCCCATTTGGTTTTAGAGCCAATGAGGCCGATGAAGGGCAGGTCGTTTTGTTCGCGATATCGTTTCAAACATTGCTGCACGATCTCCAAATCTTCGGCATGGCTAAAACTCATGATGAGCACCGCACTGCCACTGGCAAGGCTTGCTACCGCGCTTTGCACGGGGTCAGAGTGCTCGCACACCACCTTTGGTGGCACATCGCTTGGGAAGATCTCATCTCGTGAATCCACCCACGTGACGCGATAGGGGAGGGGAGCTAAAACATTGACGATGGCACGCCCGACATGACCGCCACCAAAGAGCGCAATGGGCTTGCAGGCCATATCCAGATTGGCTTGCAGCAGCGTCAATTGCGACTCGTTGATGCGCTCAAATGATAAATCCATCACGCCGCCGCAGCATTGACCCAAGCTTGGGCCGAGGGCGAAGCGTTTGGTTTTTTCGCTGGTATCGCCAAAATTCTTGGCGTAGCTAATTGCTTGAAACTCCACATTGCCGCCGCCTAGCGTTCCGATGATCCCGTCGCCCGCTATCACCATCCACGTGCCTGCTTCGCGTGGCACAGAGCCCTTGGTTTTTGTGACGGTGACCAAAATCATGGCAAGATTTTAAGACGCGAGATTTTTAATTAGGGTTTTTCATAATATGCACAATTATTATTTTGTGCATAATTAATTAAATTATGGAAAATATACCTTCTTCCGCAACTGTCTCAGATCAAGCCTTTCAGGCGTTGCGAAACGACGTTTTGTTTGGGGTTCACAGCCCTGATGCCAAACTCAAAATGGATGCGTTGCAAGCCATGTATGGGTTCTCTAGTAGCCCACTGCGAGAAGCGCTCAATCGTTTGACTCAGGAAGGCTTGGTCAGGGCGGACGAACGGCGTGGCTTCAGGGTCACTCCGATTTCCCCTGAAGATTTGGCAGACATTACCAAGATGCGGTTGATGCTGGATTTGCCCGCTCTGCGCGAATCTATCCATTTGGGCGGCGATGCATGGGAGGCCGAGATTGTGTCAAGCTTCCACCGCTTATCGAAAATCGAATCGCGCTTGCCTTCGGGGCCCGTCGTGCTGGATGCCGAGTGGAGTCAACACCACCGTGCCTTTCATCGTGCCTTGATTGCCGCCTGCCCTTCTGAGCGGCAATTGTCTTTGAGTATGAGTTTGTTTGATCAAGCCGAGCGCTATCGCCAGTTCTCGGCTCGGAACAGGCGTGTTCTCAAGCGCAAAGACGAAGAGCACAGCACGTTAATGAAGGCGGTTTTGAACCGCGAAGTGGACAAAGCGCTAGCGCTGCTGGCAGCGCACATACAAAGCACACAGCGCAATGTGTTGTCTGCCTTTGAGAGCAAAGAAAAATAATTTCACCCCACACGATTGGAAACCACATGCTAAACGTCACTAAACCAACGCCGTCCCACTTTGGGATTTATGTCACCGATGTAGAAAAGATGGTTCATTTTTATACCTCGGTCTTTGGGCTGATGCAGACGGATCGGGGTGTCGGGAAAACTTTTAAAGCGCCGCTTGTTTTTTTGAGTTCTAGCCCAGATCAGCATCATCAATTGGTGATAGCGGGTGGCCGTCCCGCTGAGGCAACTTTTAGCACGGTGATGCAGCTCTCGTTTGCAGTGCCGTCGATTCAACATTTGCGCGACTTGATGGCCGCTGCCAAGGCGCTGGGTGCTAGCAAAGTGTTACCGCTCAATCATGGGAATGCGTTGTCGGTTTATTTTGCTGATCCAGAAGGCAATACGGTTGAAATTTATTTGGATATGCCGTTTTATATTACGCAGCCGCACGGTGATCCGCTCGATTTGACTAAGGACGACGAGACCTTAATGCGCGAAACCGAAGCCATTTGCAAAAGCGATCCTACTTTTATGCCGATAGCCCAGTGGCAGGCGCAGTTTGCCAACAAAGCAGTTCAATAAATCACAAGCACTTCACTTTTTAACAAGGATTCACCATGAAATTACTTTCCTACAGCTATCTGGGCCGCGAAACTTGGGGCGCTGTTGTTGGTACGGACGATGTTGTTGATTTGGGCAAAGCCATGCCGCAATACGCCACACTGCTTGACTACATTGCCGCAGATGCCTACTTGAACGCTGCCAAGGATGTGCAAGGCAAGCCCGTTAGCGCCAAGCTTGCGGACATTACGTTTTTGCCCGTTATTACTCAATCAGAAAAAATTATTTGCGCGGTGCGCAACTACATGGATCACCACAAAGAGGTGTTGGCTGCGGGTATGCACCGAGAGCTTTCAGAGCAGCCGCCCATTTTTTTGCGTGTTTGGCGCTCGCAAGTGGCGCATGGTCAGCCCATGATTTGCCCTCGCGTCTCTGGCTCTTTTGATTGGGAAGGTGAGTTGGCCGTCATCATTGGCAAAGCAGGGCGCGACATTCCAGAGGACAAAGCGTTTGAGCATGTGGCAGGCTACTCTTGCTACAACGATGGCAGCATCCGCGAGTGGCAATTCCACGCCAAACAAATTGCATCGGGGAAAAATTTTGAAGCCACTGGGGGCTTTGGCCCTTGGATGGTGACGGCGGATGAAATTCGTCCGAATCAAGAGTTGAAATTGGTGGTTCGCTTGAATGGTGAAGTGATGCAATCGGGGCACACGGGCGATATGATTTTTTCCATTGCCAAGCTGATTAACTATGCGTCAACCATCTTCACTTTGGTACCCGGTGATGTGATCATTACAGGCACGCCAGCAGGCGTGGGTTGGAGTCGCAAACCACCTCGCTTTATGAAACCCGGTGATGTGTGCGAAGTAGAAATTGAAGGCGTTGGCACTTTGGTCAACCCGATCGTTGCGCAGGATTGATGATGCGTGCCATTCAAGTGCAGGTGCCAGGCGGTCCCGAATGCTTGATTGAAGTGAATTTGCCCGAGCCCATGCCCAGCGCTGGGCAGGTCAGAGTGAGAGCGGAGGCGATTGGCGTAGGCCGCCCTGATGTACTGATTCGCCAAGGAACGTACAAATGGATGCCGCCGCTGCCTGCAATTCCTGGGGCAGAGTTGGCAGGTGTGATTGATGCCGTTGGAGCAGGCGTGCAGCAATGGCAAATCGGTGACAGGGTGTTAGTGAGTGCGCGTGAGTTGCCAGAGCGCGGCGGGTGCTATGTGGAGGCTATCGTGGTCTCAGAAGATGCGCCTTATCGCCTGCCTGCAACCATCTCTTGCGTAGATGCAGTGAGTTTGCCCAATCTTCAATTGGCGATTGCCTTGATGAAAGTGGCGGGTCAGCCTGAATGCGCCCAGCCCAGCGTGCTGATTACAGGCGCTTCGGGTGGTGTGGCGGGTATGTTGTCAAGGTTGACCAAACATTTGGGGTTCATGACCATTGGCACAAGCAGAAAGACTATGGCGCCAAACGATTTAGCGATAGCGGGTTTTGACCATGTACTCGTCGGTGGATCAACGGATTTGCCAGCGCGTGTTCACGCATTGACACAAGGGCGCGGCGTCGATCTGGTGTTTGATCATTTGGGTGGTCAATCCTTGATTGACGGTCTCTACGCCTTGGCGCCGCTGGGTACGGCTGTGTCGTACAACATTGTGCAAGGGCCGCCTAGCGAAGATGTTTTTCAAGTACTTCGCAAATTGTTAGGCAAAAGCCTTGCTGTGCGGTGTTTTTCTATGCACACCTTGGATGCCGACAGAGCAGGGCGGCGTGCTTTGATGCAAAGCGCGATTGATTTGATGGCCGATGGGAGCGTTGTGCCACCGGCACCGCAGATGCAAGCTTTGTCCGATGTTCAGCGCATTCATGAATGGCTGGATCAGGGGCTGGTGAGCGGCAAGATCGTGATGCAACCTTAATTATTTAGGAGACAAACCATGCTTCGCAGAAAACTTTTTATAGCCGTTGCTCTATGGAGCGCTGCTGCGTGCACCCTTGCACAAACCTATCCAGAGCGCCCAATCAAAATGCTTCAAGGCTTTGCGCCAGGCGGTAATGCCGATGCGATTGCAAGAGCGGTCAGTGGCGAAATGAGCAAGGGACTTTTGCAGCCGTTTGTGGTGGAGGGGCAAGCGGGCGCGGGCGGTACGATTGCAGCGACGACGGTGTCAAAAGCTAAACCTGATGGTTACACCTTGCTTTTGGCAACAGGTGGACATGCTGTTGCGGGAGCGCTGTACAACAATTTGGCGTATCGCACGGTGCAAGACTTTGACATGGTGAGCACGATTACTTATTTTCCGTTTTTGATCGTGGTCGCCACCGACAGCAAGTGGAGCAATCTGACTGCGCTACTTGCCAATGCCAAAGCCAACCCAGACAAAGTGGCGTATGGCACTGCAGGCATTGGCTCCACGCACCATCTGGCTGGAGAGTTGCTTGCCAGTATGTCTAAAACGCAATTGCTACATGTGCCGTACCGAGGTGATTCTGCGGCACTCACGGCTTTATTGGCAGGCGATATTCCGATGATCATCGCGCCGCCCACAGCGGTATTGGCCAATATCAAAGCAGGCAAGTTGCGAGCTATTGCAACCACTGGGCCGCAAAGATGGCCGGGCTTACCAGACGTGCCAACCGCTGCGGAGCAGGGAGTCGCTGGCTACGACGTGCGCTCGTGGGCAGGACTGATGGCGCCAGCAGGCACGCCGCGCTTAGTGATTGATCGGTTGAATGTCGAGTTGCAAAAAGCACTACAAGTACCTGCCGTTAAAGCCAGATTAGAGGATATGGGTGGTGAAGTGCGCGGTAGTACACCCGAAGAAATGCGGGTGATGGTTGCCAATCAAACGCAAAAATGGATTCAAGTGGTTAGTGAAGCCAAGATTCCTAAGCAATAAATTCTTAACCGATTCATAGGAGATGCACATGTCATTGATTGAAATTCGCAAACGCAGCTTGGTTATCGAAACGCAGTACCACGAGGGTGGACCTGTGATGGATGTACCACTTAAGCTGGCCGCGGCATGCGCCGTGATTAAAAACCCCTACGCTGGGCGCTACGAGCCCGACTTAATACCCTTTATGGCCGAGCTGCGCAGCTTGGGAACACTACTGGCGCAAGAGTTGGTTGACACGCTTGGCAAAGACAACGTAGAGGTCTATAGCAAAGCGGCTATCGTTGGTGTCAATGGTGAGCTGGAGCATGGGGCGGTGTGGCACGAAGCAGGTGGCTGGGCCATGCGCAGCGTGCTAGGAGAGCCTAAAGCGATGGTACCAGCGGCCAAGGCGGTTGCTGCTACAGGCTATCGTTTGATGGTGCCGTTGCACAACATTCATGCGTCTTACGTGCGGAGTCACTACAACAGCATGGAAATTGGCATCCAAGATGCGCCACGCCCTAATGAAATTTTGTTCGCGCTGGTCATGGGTACTGGCGGACGTGTGCACTCGCGCTTAGGTGGACTGACAAAAGAGAACATTTCTGTGCATGACGGTCAGCGTTAACACCGGCGAATCACCAAGGCAAAGCAAATAGCTTTGTTTGCAATTAAGACCCACGGTAAGTCGAATAGCTCCAAGGGCTTACCAAAAGCGGCACGTGGTAGTGCTGCTTGGGGTTGGCAACGCCAAAGTCGAGGCTCACTTGATTTAAAAAATTCGGCTCAGGCAAAGCCGCACCACGTGCTTTGAAGTAGCTAGCGACATCAAACACCAAGCGATAAGTGCCGATCTTGAGTTCATCTGCGGTTAGCAGCAAACCATCAGGATTTCTTCCATCAGCGTTTAGCGTGAAGACTTTGATTAATTTGATTGCCGAATCGTCGGTTGCGTAGAGCTGAACCGCCATTCCGCTGGCTGGACAGCCGTGCATGGTATCGAGTACGTGTGTGGAAAGTCCCATAATGCTTCCTTTGATTGAATTCTAAAAGTGTATACAATTTTTCCATGATTAAAAAAGTCGCCAATCATGTGCCTGATAAAGGTCTCTCTAGCACCGACCACATTGTGCAGGCTTTGACTCGAGCCATCATCGAGCATCGACTCGCACCTGGTGAAAAACTCAAAGAGCAAAAGATCGCAGATCAGTTTGGTGTCTCGCGCACCTTGGTGCGCCAAGCGCTGTACCAGCTGTCGCAAAAACATTTAATTCGCATTGAACAATCACGCGGCGCCTTTGTCTCTGCGCCTTCCAGCCGAGAAGCGCGTGAAGTGTTTGCCGTGCGCATGATGCTGGAGTCGGCGATGGTGGGGACGTTGGTGAGCAGTCTGACTGCTGCCAAGCTCAAAGCTTTGCGCGAGCACATTGCTGCCGAGGCTGAGGCAGTGGACGGTACGGACGCTGCGTCGCGTGTGGAATTACTGGGTGATTTCCACGTTTTGATTGCTGAGCTGATTGGCAATAACGTGCTGGCGCAGGCCTTGCAAGATTTGATTTCGCGCTGCTCGCTCATTACGCTCTTGTATCAATCGGACCGCGCTGCGGTGCATTCGCACGATGAGCATGTGGTACTGGTGGAGGCGATTGCAGCAAAAAATAAAGGCTTGGCCGCCAAGTTGATGAACGAGCATTTAGCTAGCGTTTTGGGTGGCTTGGATTTGAAGGATTGATGTTGATGTACGACAGCACGGCTACCTACCCGCGAGACCTTGCTGGCTATGGCTCTGTGGTGCCGCATGCCCAGTGGCCGAACAAAGCTCGTATTGCCGTTCAGTTTGTTTTGAATTATGAAGAGGGTGGCGAGAACTCAGTGCTGCATGGCGACGCAGGTTCGGAGCAGTTTTTGTCCGAGATGTTCAATCCGCCCAGCTTTCCTGATCGCCACATCAGTATGGAAGGCATTTACGAATATGGTTCGCGTGCTGGCGTGTGGCGCATCTTGCGCGAGTTTGAACGTCGCCATTTACCGCTGACTATTTTTGGCGTGGCAACGGCATTGCAGCGCTCGCCTGATGTGGCAGCCGCGTTTGTAGAACTCGGTCACGAGATTGCTTGCCACGGCTACAAGTGGATTAGCTATCAAACTGTCGATGAAGCCACGGAGCGAGAGCACATGCACCTCGCAATGGAGATCATTGAACGATTAACGAATCAAAAACCGCAAGGCTGGTACACGGGGCGGGACAGCCCGAACACGCGGCGGTTGGTGGCAGATTACTTTGATGGTGGTCATAGCTTTAGCTACGACAGTGACTACTACGGCGACGACTTGCCGTTTTGGATGAAGGTGAAGAAGACCAGTGGGGACGTGACTTCCCAGCTCATCGTGCCGTATACGCTGGACTGCAACGACATGCGTTTTGCACTGCCACAGGGTTATTCGCATGCTGATCCGTTCTTCCAATATCTAAAGGATACGTTTGATGCGCTCTACGCAGAGGGCGATCCTGCGGGTTTGAACGCGCCCAAGATGATGAGCGTGGGTATGCATTGCCGTTTGCTGGGCAGACCTGGACGCATCACGGCTTTGCAACGATTTTTAGATCACATTGCTAAACACGACCACGTGTGGGTTGCCAAGAGAATTGATATTGCCAACCACTGGAGGACTGTTCACCCATGTCTATAACTTTGCCAAATCTCGACGGTCTTTATGAGCACTCGCCTTGGGTGGTTGAGGCGGCGCTAGCCCAGCATCCGCAAGGCTTTCAGAGCATGGCTGCCTTGAAGGCCGCATTGGCATTGGTTGTCGAGAGATCGAGTGCAGAGAAAAAATTAGCACTTATCCGCGCTCATCCAGAGTTGGCGGGCAAAGCGATGGTGGACAAAACCCTGACCAGCGAATCGACCAACGAGCAAGGCAAGGCAGGACTCACCCATTGCACGCCAGAGGAGTTCGCCAAGATTCAAAAAATGAATGCGGATTACAACGTCAAGTTTGGCTGGCCGTTTATTTTGGCAGTGCGCGGGCCGCGCGGCACGGGGCTGACCAAAGCGCAAATCATGGCAGCGTTTGAGCGACGCTTGGGGTATCCCGC
>JANXRP010000086.1 GCA_025352965.1 Comamonadaceae bacterium | reverse complement strand
CTTTCCGCCGCCCATCAATCACCCCGAACACTTTTACGGCTTCCTTGGCATTGCACTCGCGTGGCAGTGGGCGTTCTTCATCATCGCCAAAGAGCCCGTCAAGCTTCGCCCCATCATGCTGCCCGCTATCGCCGAGAAATGGCTCTTTGCTGCGGCTTGCTTTGTGCTCATTGCCTTAGGTCGCGCATCCGCCGATTTGATCGTGCCCGCCACGATTGATGTGATCTTCGGCGTGCTGTTCTTTGTGAGCTATCGGCGGCTGGGGTAGCTAGGACACCGTCGCCACGCTAATTCCTTTGAACTCTCCACTGGCGATGCGTTTGCTCCATGTGTCGGGCCCTGTGATATGGGCACTGGTGCCGCCTGCATCTACTGCCACGGTCACGGGCATATCGACCACGTCGAACTCATAAATGGACTCCATGCCCATGTCTGCAAAGCCGACGACCTTGGCGGTTTTGATGGCTTTGCTGACCAAGTACGCTGCGCCGCCTACAGCCATGAGGTACGCGCTCTTGTGCTTCTTGATGGCGTCGATGGCGACGGGGCCGCGCTCGGCTTTGCCAATCATGGCAATGAGGCCTGTTTGTGCCAGCATCATTTCCGTGAAGCCGTCCATGCGCGTAGCGGTGGTGGGGCCTGCTGGTCCCACCACCTCATCACGCACTGGGTCAACAGGCCCCACGTAGTAGATGACGCGGTTGGTAAAGTCCACGGGAAGCGGCTCGCCTTTGGCTAGCATGTCTTGAATGCGCTTGTGCGCTGCATCGCGGCCTGTGAGCATCTTGCCGTTTAACAGCAATGTTTGACCTGGTTTCCAATTGGCAACTTCGTCTTTGGTGAGCGTGTTTAAGTCCACGCGTGTACTCTTAACGTAGTCAGGTGTCCAGTTGACGTTCGGCCATAAATCAAGGCTTGGTGGATCGAGGTACACCGCGCCTTCCCCGCGCATCACAAAGTGTGCGTGGCGCGTGGCGGCGCAGTTGGGAATCATCGCCACGGGCTTGCTGGCGGCGTGCGTGGGGTACATATTGATCTTCACGTCCAGCACGGTGGTCAGGCCTCCAAGACCTTGCGCACCAATACCGAGTGCGTTGACTTTTTCATGCAGTTCAAGACGTAACTCTTCGATTTGCGTGAGCTTGGCACCTGAGCGTGATTTGGCTTGCAGCTCGTACATATCCAAATCTTCCATCAGAGCTTCCTTGGCCATCAGCATGGCTTTTTCGGCTGTGCCGCCAATGCCGATGCCCAGCATGCCAGGTGGACACCAGCCCGCGCCCATGGTGGGCACGGTCTTTAAAACCCAGTCCACGATAGAGTCGCCCGGGTTCATCATGACTAGCTTCGATTTGTTTTCTGAACCGCCACCTTTTGCTGCAACGGTGATGTCAATCGTGTTGCCAAGCACGAGTTCGGTGAAGATGACGGCGGGGGTGTTGTCTTTAGTGTTTTTACGCAAAAACTGCGGATCGGCCACGATGGAGGCGCGCAGTGTGTTATCAGGGTGGTTGTACCCACGGCGCACGCCTTCGTTAATCACGTCGTCCAAGCTGCCATTGCCAAATTTATCGAAGCCTTCAAAACGAACACCCATGCCGACTTTGAGGAACACATTCACGATGCCTGTGTCTTGGCAAATCGGGCGATGTCCCGTGGCGCTCATGCGGCTATTGGTCAAAATTTGCGCCATCGCGTCTTTGGCGGCAGGGCTTTGCTCCAGCTCGTAAGCGCGGGCAAGGTGCGCAATGTAGTCCGTAGGGTGGTAGTAGCTGATGTACTGCAGCGCGGCACTGATGGACTCGACTAGGTCGGCGGCTTGGATGGTAGTGGTCATGATGAATAAAACGAAAGGTTTTAAGGTTGATGAAAGTGAAGTGAAACGGACGCGGAGTTTCCCGCTGCTAGGTGATTTTGCTTGCGCACGCTGGCTTTAACGGGCAGCAAATAGCCTTTGAACTGCTTGGACGGAAAGACCGAAGTATCCCACGCTGAATCGCCAATTTGCGCATGGACTTTGACGCTGCCAAAGCCCACGCGTTTTTTGGTGTTGCCCGCACTGCTAAAAAATCTGATCTCGTTGCTCAAATCTTCGGGCACCGTCACAAAGTGCCATGCTGTGCCCGTCTCAGCTTGCCACAGCCACAGCGGTGACTTGAAGCGCACGGTGTGCAAGGGCGCAGTGCTAGGGCAGTGGGGGCAGGGCTTGCTCATGGGGCGATTCCGCCATATTCAATCAATGCGCTTTATCAGTATGCGACATCAGCCTATCCGTATAAGCAATCGCCATCGCGCTAAACAAAAACGTCATGTGAATTAGCGTTTGCCACATCAAGACTTGCTCGGTGTAGTTGGCGGCATTGATGAAGGTTTTGAGCAAATGAATCGACGAAATACCGATGATGGCAGTTGCTAGCTTGACCTTGAGCACACTGGCGTTCACGTGGCTGAGCCACTCGGGCTGGTCGGGGTGATCTTGCAGGTTCATTCGGCTCACAAACGTTTCGTAGCCGCCCACAATCACCATGGTTAAGAGATTAGAGATCATGACGACATCAATCAACGCTAGTACCACCAGCATGATGACAGTTTCGTTGAGATGAGTGATTTTTTCTGCTGACACATAGCCAATGCTTTTGACCAAGGCATCAACATCACCTTGGTTGCCAAAAGCACTGCCCACAAGGTGATACAACTCGACACCAAAATGAAAGACATAAACGGCTTGCGCAACGATCAAGCCTAAATACAAGGGCATCTGCAACCAGCGACTGGCAAAAATCAGCTGCACCAATGGGTTGGATGTGGCGGTTTTGGTGTTTGTAGGTTTCATAGTTCGATTGTAGGTTTTTTGCCCGAAATTCTGTCTGCCAAAACCCTTGCACTGCCGCAAGAGAGCGCCCAGCCGCTAGAGCCGTGACCCAGATTGAGCCAGACACGATCCACGCCGCTTGCGCCCACGCGCGGCGGACCGCTGGGCAGCATGGGGCGTGCGCCCTTCCAGACCTGCACTTGATTTTTAGTATCAGCGGCAGCAGGGAACCAGTCGTCCAGCACTTTGTAGAGCGTTTGAATAGCAGCTTGGTTGATGACGCTTGCGTCACCGCCTAGCTGTGCACTGCCAGCCACACGCACGCGATTGCCAATGCGAGAGATGGCGACCTTGTACCGCTCGTCCATCACGCCTGAAACGGGCGCATCCATGGGCTCGCGCACAGGGGCGCTAACCGAATAGCCATAAACAGGGATGAGTGGGATATGAACGCCAAGCGGTTTTAAGAGCAGAGCGCTATCAACACCTGCGCACACCACGACGTGGTCAAACGTTTGACCGTTCAATTGAATGCCCTGCAAGCCACGTTCTATATGGCCTACAGCAGTGCCAAAATGAAACTGTGCGCCCAAAGCTTGTGCCTGATCGCGCAGCAGTAATGCAAACTGGCGGCAATTGGCAACCCTATCGTTTGGTAGATGGATGGCAGCGTGGAGGGTGGTACTTGCGTTCAGTGCGGGTTCAATTTTTCGCGCGGTATTGGCATCTAAGACTTTGTGTTCAAAACCTGCGTCTTTTAACACTTGCAAACCAGCTTCGGCTGCTATTCGCTCTTGCTCGGTACGCAACAAAACCAAATAACCTTGCGCGTTGTCGTACTCAAGTTCTAGCGTTTTAGTCAGGTGCTGCAATCGTTCTAAGCTATAACTAGCAAGGTTTTGCAGGCTAGCACGCGTGGCCGCATAGGGCGCTGGCTTGCAAGCCTTTAGCCACTGGGCGATCCAGCCAAGCTCGCCATGTTTAAACGATAACTTGACGCGAATAGGGGCGTGTTTTTGAAAGAGATACTTCAAAACCTTGGTTGGCATACCAGGCGCAGCCCAAGGGGTCACATACCCTGGCGAGACCACGCCCGCATTAGCGAAACTGGCCTCTTCACAAGCGCTGTTTCTGCGCTCAAGCACATGCACCTCGTGACCGTCTACAGCTAATTCGTAGGCGGTGGTAACACCAATAATCCCCGCTCCAATGATTGCAATTTTCATAGGGTTGATTTTAGGGTGTCAGTAGCTCTTCCACACGCACGGCTAGATTTAGGATGGCATCATCGTGCAAGGTTGCGTGCCAAAGCATCAGATTGGGGGGAAGAGCAATCGCGCAGCCGTCTAGCAAATTGACGATGCTGGGGTTACGCAGCAAAAGGGCGTTGACGCGGAAGAACTCGGCATCGCTTGACTCAATTGATGCAATGGTTGGCGCAAGGATGGGCACGGTGGGCGAGAGCACGGCATCAAAACCCGTTAACTTTTTCGTGACGCGCGTGATCCAGTCGTTGCGAGAGCGAACGAGTTGGAGGTAATCCCATTCACTGGCCGCTTTGCCTAGCAAAATGCGCTGTGCCACACGGTGGTCATAATCCATTTGATGTTCGGCAATTAAATTTTTGTGCCAGCGGTACGACTCGATCGGGCTAAAACCACCTGTTTTGTTCATGATGGCGATCTCAACTAGCTCAGGTAGAGTTACGTGCTCTACCTGCAAACCCTTATCCAGTAAAGCTTGCAGGCTATCTTTCCAAATACGAGAGACGTCTTCCTCCATGCCATCCATGAAGACGTTATCGACTACAGCAACGCGGTAGCTGCCAAGTGGCTTGTTATCTCGCGCTACTTTCCGCGCCGCTAATATTTCGTGTGCAAAGATGGCGCTTGGCACATCGCGTGTGATCGCACCCACGGTATCCAGTGTGGTGGATAGCGGCAGCGCACCCATTGTGGGCACCAATCGCGCCGTGCTTTTAAAGCCGACCAAGCCGCATAGCGCCGCGGGAATGCGAAGCGAGCCACCCGTGTCGGAGCCAAGCCCAATATCAGCTGCTCCACAAGCCACACTGGCTGCGGCGCCCGAGGATGACCCGCCTGTGACCCTTGCCTGATATGGCTTGTGGAGCATCGTGCTTGGATTTACTGGTGTGCCGTAGTGTGGATTCCAACCCACACCTGAAAACGCGAACTCGGACATATTGGTACGCCCTACCGCTACGCCGCCAGCCGCTTTGAGTCGTGCCACGGCAACCGCATCCACCTTGGCAGGTGCGGCATTTAATAAGACTTTGGAGCCTGCGGTCGTGACTTCGTCCGCGACATCGAATAAGTCTTTGATGGAGAACTTAAAGCTCGCGCCAGCAGGTAAAGGCTCAAATAGCGCAGGATAGGTTTTGAGGAAAGTGTGCGCGGGTAAGTCAGTCGTCATGGCAAGTGTCAGTAGATGTCAGAAAAGGTGAACGGTTAGTTTGTAGAATTTAAAGCTTGTCAACTTCTACATTATTGAATTATTTATGTCTACCACTACCGACCCCATTGTGATCGTCTCAGCCGTTCGTACGCCCATGGGCGCATTCCAAGGCGATTTTGCCTCTCTGTCTGCCCACGACCTTGGCGGCGTGGCC
>JANXRP010000062.1 GCA_025352965.1 Comamonadaceae bacterium | reverse complement strand
GCGTGCAAGCGCTTGGCGTGACGCAACTACGAATCGGCCCGCAGATAGCGCCAGGTGTGCCTTGGACGCATACGGGCGCGTTACACCTCGCTTTGAAGTCTGGCAATTTTGGTTCGGTTGATTTTTTTAGTGAGGCGTTTGGTCGGCTAAAAATTTGACGTTCACCGCAGTACATCCATATGCCTGAACGCAGGCGAGATCAAATAATTCGATCAAATGTTTGATTTATAATAAGATTCGGTATGAATTTAAAATAATATAAAATATACCGATGGCAGATTATCTACCTCTCAACAATCTTGCTGCACGGCAATATATTGACGCGCGGCAAACTTTTTTAGCTCTGCGCGAAGCACAAAGCGAAGCAGAGCAAGTTCGTGGCGGTATGTACTGGCATGGGCAATCGGATAGTCTCATTCGTACTTCTGCACGTGGGGCGGAAAAAAGTTTGGGCAAACGCACGGATCAGCTAGAGAAAATCTATAGTGATTTCATAGCTCGTAAAGAGCGTAGCCAAGAGCGCGTGCGTGCGCTCAAAGCGCAAGTTCGCAGTCACGAGAGGATGAACAAAGCACTCTATGTGGGAAGAGTTGATCCACTAGTGACCACTCTTATTAACCGCCTTGAAAAAGCAGAAGTGGCATCGTCTTTTCATGTTGTAGGCACACACGCGCTCTACGCCTATGAGGCTGCTGCTGGCGTGCATTTAGAGGCAGGTATTGTGGCGACACGTGATATTGATTTACTTTGGGATGTCCGCAAGCGCATGCATTTTTGGACGCAAATGGAGCGACTAGACACCACTTTTTTGACGCTCCTGCAAAAAGTAGATAAAACGTTTAGCCTGCGCACGGGGCAACTTTACACAGCCGTGAACAACGAAGGTTTTGAAGTTGATATTTTGCGTCGTATGGCAGAGCAAGATGATCCGCATCCTATTAAATTAGGGCGACGCACCAAGGGTGAACAGGCACTCAAAAATCCAGATGACAGCGAAGATTTTTCTGTTGTGCAAGCACTGCGGGCAGGGATCTTGTTAGATCGTCCCAGCTTTGAAACAGTCATTGTGGATCGAAACGGTGGTATGGCCATGATGCGTACTGTTGCACCGCAAGTCTTTGTGAGCTTTAAAAAATGGTTATCAGGTTTGCGAGATCGCGAGCCTATCAAACGTCAACGCGATGCGGCGCAAGCACATGCTGTTGAGGAATTGATTAACGATGAGCGCTTGGTGCTTACCTAGGTCAACTCGTGCTAAACCATACCAGCCAAGGCTTCCACATGTGCCGCCACACTATTCGCCAGCGCATTGAGGTTATATCCACCCTCTAAGCTCGACACAATCCGCCCTTTGCAATGCTTGTTCGCAATCGCCATCAGCTCTTTGGTCATCCATACATAGTCGGCCTCGGTCATACCGAGCTGCCCGAGGTCGTCGTCTTTGTGCGCATCAAACCCTGCGCTAATAAAAATGATTTCGGGCTTGAAAGCGTCTAGCTCTGGTAGCCAGCTCTCTTTAATCGCTTGGCAAATATCTGAGCCTTTGGTGCGTGCGGCGATGGGGATGTTGTGCATATTGGCGGCAACATTGCCCGTGCCGCTGTGCGGATAGAACGGATGCTGAAAGATGCCGCACATCATCACACGCTCATCGCCACTTAGGATGTCTTCCGTGCCATTGCCGTGGTGCACATCAAAGTCCACCACCGCTACGCGCGTGAGGCCGTATTGCTCGATTGCATACTTAACGCCAATCGCGACTTGGTTAAAAAAGCAAAAGCCCATCGACCTGCCGCGTGTGGCGTGATGACCTGGCGGGCGCACGGCGCAAAAGGCGTTGTCCACCTCACCGCGCATCACCGCGTCCGTCGCGGCAATCACTGCACCAGCCGCGCCCGTTGTGGCTCCCCAACTATACGGATTGAGCGTAGTGTCGGGATCTAGCGGGATGTAGCGCAAACCGTTTGATTCAAATTGTTCCACCAAATCCATCGCAGCTTCGTGTGTCTCTTGTACATGGCTAGCGGTGTGCGCTAGCGCGATTTGATCTAGCGTCGCCTCAGGCGCAGTGCGACGCATCACGTGAGCGTTTAATCCACTAGCTTCCATCTTGGCTTCAATCGCCTTGATACGCTCGGGACATTCGGGGTGACCGCGTCCCATTTCGTGGCGTAGCGAGTCGGGATGGGTATAAAAAGCGGTCTTATTCATTGGAAATTTTTCGTGCATGGTTTTATTTTTATTTAATCGGTACGCAAAGCAGCGTTGTCCACTTGTTACTATTCGGCGCTTCCATTGGATTGATTTGATACACCTCTAGAGCAGGGCGGCTTTTATCAATTTTAAGTTTTTGCATTTTGACTTGTCCATAAATGGTGTTCCAGCTACTGGGCAAGAAGTCGTAGTTGCCGCGCATTGTCATTTGGAAATATTTGCCCGCAGGCAAGGTCATGCCTGCCTCACCAGCGTTTAAGTGTTTGACCGCCAAGCCCATATCCATAATGGTGGTGGCCTTCATAAATTTGACTTTGTGGTACGCCGCAATGGCGGGTTTTTTCTGCCAACGCTCCGTCTCTTGAGAGAGGCTTTGCCACAGGCGTGGATAGGCTTCTTTCATCACGATGCGCATGTCCACTAACGTGCCCGCAAAGTGCTCTGTTGCGTAAGTTTGAGCTTCTCGCGGCACGATGCCATCAAAGCTAAGGTTCGGATGCTCGCTGCTGGGATCTAGTTTCCCGCGCAAGAGCGCAAGACCTAGCGCAAAGTCGTAGCCAATCATCTTGGCGATAAAGCCTTGTATAGGGCGCATGGGCAGTGGCATTTGTGACTGCATATCCCATGTGATTTCTGTGCCGCCATCCGTCGTTTTAAACGACCAGACCACTTTGGCTGTGTTTTTAAATGGGCGCAAAAACGTTAGCAAAATATCAAGGCGCTCGTTTTGCGTGATGCCAGTGTGCTGCATTTGCCCCGCGCCAATCAGGCGGCCATCCCACGCGTAAGTGCCCCCCTGCTCGTTGGGGTTGTTGATGCTGACGGTATGGCCAGGCTCATGCAGCGCCCACGGACTCCATGCCGTCCAATTAGAAAAATCACGAACATAGGCAAACACCTCGTCCATAGGTTTTGCAATCACAATAGAGCGCTTCACCGTATAAGCTGCTGGCAAGCTGAACAAATAAACCAAAACGACCGCTAATAAACATAAAAGAATCCACCACATGTCCGTTTCCCTATTACAAAATTTATTGAACCAAATCAGTTCCGTCATTGTAGGCAAAGAGCCACAAATCCGCCTCGCTGTCACGTGTTTGCTCGCCAATGGTCATTTGCTAATTGAAGACGTACCAGGGGTTGGTAAAACTACGCTGGCGCATGCCCTTGCCAAAAGCCTTGGGCTTTCGTTTAACCGCGTGCAGTTCACAGCCGATTTGATGCCTTCTGATTTAACGGGTGTGTCGATTTACGACCGCGCCAAAGAGCAGTGGATTTATCACGCGGGTCCGCTGTTTACGCAGGTGTTGCTGGCAGATGAAATCAACCGCGCCAGCCCCAAGACGCAAAGCGCGTTACTTGAGGCGATGGAAGAAAAGCAAGTGACCGCTGAAGGCCAAACCCGAGCTTTGCCTGCGCCCTTTTTTGTGCTGGCGACGCAAAACCCACGAGAGCAAGCGGGTACGAATGCGTTGCCCGAGTCGCAGATGGATCGCTTTTTAATGCGCCTCTCGCTGGGCTATCCAGATGCTGCATCCGAACGCCAATTGCTGGTAGGCCTCGATTCGCGCAAGCGCATTGCTGCCATGCCTACCGTGATGTCAGCCTTGCAATTGGCCGAAGCGCAGCAAGCGACTATGCGCGTGCACGCGAGTGATGCGCTCTTGGACTACGTGCAGCGTATCGTTGCCGCAAGCCGCTTTGGGCAATGGTTTGCGCAAGGGATAAGCCCGCGTGCCGCGATCAGCTTGCTTCGCGCAGCAAAAGCCTTTGCGTACCTTGCAGGACGTGACTTTGCGAGTCCCGACGATGTGAAGACCGTGGCCGAGTCCGTGATGGCGCATCGCTTGGCTGATTTGCCAAACGCAACAAGGGCGACCCAGTCGCAACTAGCTGCTATGTTGGCCAGTATTGCGCTTTAAGGCCTCGCATCTCATGTACTTGAACCTACGCTGGGACACTCGCGACTTGCCGCGGTGGGCGAAATGGATGAGCCGCAAACCAGCTAGCGATACGCATGTGCTCACGGCGCACAACATCTATGCACTGCCCACCCGCGCAGGGTGGATGATGCTCGTGACAGTGGCGGTGCTCATGCTGGCCACCATCAATTACCAATTGAGTCTTGGCTATGTTCTGATCTTTTTGTTGATGGGCGCAGGCGTGGTGGGACTATTTTTGGCGTACCGCGAGCTCACGCGCAAGCGGCTCACGCTATCCACGGCGCAGTTGCTGTGCGGTAAGCTGGGCGAAGAGATTGATGTGTTGATTCATATGGGCTTTGAGGATCAGCGTCTGCGCTTAAGACTCACGCGGGTGGGTTCGCAATCTTTGCCTAGAATCATTTGCGAAACACGTTATCCGCTGGGGCTGCTCAGGCTGTGGAGCATTTGGCGGCTTGCCAGTACCGTTCAAGTGGATCCACCAGATAGCGAGAGCGGTACTCGTGCAAGCCACAACCAGTGGGCGTTTGCAGCCAATATAGATGCACAGATACGCCCTGACCAAGGCGATATGAAGACGGATATCCGTGCGTACCGCGCTGGTGATGCGCCGCGTGATGTGCTGTGGAAGACCGTTGCCAAACGGCCTGACACGCCAAGCAATTGGGGCGTGCGCGATTGGGGTCATGAGCCACTAGCGCAGAGTCCGCACCGCGCCACACCATTGTCACGGCATCACGACACTGATACAGATTTTGAAGCCATGCGCCGCGCACAGAGCGCTGCACGCACGCGTGATCTCACGCTCTTGCTTGCGCTGCTGTTGATTGCCTTGCCGTTTTTTCAGCATCTCGTGTGGTGGTATCCGCTCATGGCTTGCAGCTTGATCGCGTGGCGATGGTGGCAAATAAAAACCGATGCCACGCCTGCGCCCAAATGGCTGCAACTCCCGCTAATCATGGCTTTGGGCGTGCTGGTGTGGTTGCCGTTTCGCAGCTTTAGTGGGATTGAAGCCAGTGTCTCGGCTTGTATTGGCTTGCTTGGTATTAAGGCGTTGGAGTTGCCAAATCGAACTACAAATTTCACACGCGATCACTGGGTGTTGGTTTATTTGGGGCTCTTCACGCTATCGGCACATTTTTTGGTATCACAGTCACTCACCAGCAGTGTGCAAGTCGTGCTGGGGCTAATCGCGCTGCTTTACGTGCTGGTGCTCGCGCATAGTAAATTGCCAGCTAGGCCATATGGGCTATGGTCTCGCCCTGTGCGGATGACGCTTATTTTGGTTGTTTTTGGCGCACCGTTTATGGCGGCGATGTTCTTTTTGTTTCCGCGTTTTGCGCCGCTGTGGTCGTTGCAAGAGCAAAAAACGCTGTCTGTGACAGGCCTTACCAGCGAGATGCGGGTTGGCGATATGGGCGAGCTGTCGCGCGACAATAAAATCGTGTTGCGGCTTGAGATGGACGTGCCACCGCTGCTAGATAGCAAAGACATTTACCTGCGCAGCTATGTGCTGCCGCGCTTTGATGGCCGGACGTGGACGAGCTATCACGTGGGCAACCCCGCTATTGCCAAACCCCAAGCACAATTCGATGCGCCCGAGTATGCGGGTCGTGATTACGCCATCAGTCCTGAAGATG
>JANXRP010000202.1 GCA_025352965.1 Comamonadaceae bacterium | reverse complement strand
AGTCTCTGAGCTGTCTCGTCAAATACAGGAGGACGGATTGGCATAAAGGCTAATGTTTGAAGGCATCGTGAGTCGCAAGCAACCCGCTGCAATGAATAACTTTCGATTCTGTCACAGCGCCACCTGGTACAGCCCACCTGGCACGCGGATGATGACGTTGTCGAGTTCTAGTTCTAGCAGTTGCACTTGCAGCGCGGCGGCGTCGATATCTACACGCGCTTGCAGTACGTCGAAGCTGACGGGGTCAAATCCCATTGCCAGCACAAGCGGATGCTGCGCGTGAGCAGGTGAAACTTGCGCTGTTGATGTGCCCTGCAAGCCACGTCCTGCTTGGCCTGCAGCAGTGCCGTTATTGCCAATTGAAGTGACGATGCGCAACTCTTCCAGCACATCTTGTGCGCTCTCCACCAACTTGGCGCCTTGCTTAATCAGCGCATGGCAGCCTTTGCTTTGCGCCGAGTGGATGGAGCCTGGAATGGCGAACACGTCTTTGCCCACCTCTAGGCATTCACGCGCGGTAATGAGCGAGCCTGATTGCAGTGCAGCCTCTACCACCAGCGTCCCAAGCCCCAGCGCGGCAATCAAGCGGTTGCGCTTGGGGAAGTTGGCTGCGGTGGGCGGCGAGCCCAGTGGAAACTCGGACACAACCAAGCCGTTGTCGGCAATGCGGTGCGCGAGTTCAAGGTTTTGTTTGGGGTACACGCGGTCAAGCCCTGTGCCCACCACGGCGATGGTGAGTAGTGAGTCGGGTGTTCCGTGCAAAGCCCCCGAATGCGCCGCCGCGTCGATGCCAAGCGCCATGCCCGATACCACGCACAGCCCTGCATCCACAAAGTTATTGGCAAAAGCAAAAGCGTTTTTATCGCCTTGCTGCGTGGGGTTGCGGCTTCCCACCATGCTGATGCTGGCAGGCCAGCCGTGCGCTTCCAATAAATCAATGCGCCCGAGTAACCACAGCACCAGCGGCGGGTCGGGCAGGGTGAGCAGCGCCGATGGATAAAGCGCATCGCCCAGTGTGACGATGCGGCGCCATGATTGGTTATTCGTGTTGCCCGTGCGGGCACCCGCCGCTAACCACTCGTTGCACAGCGTCACTTGTTTATCTAAATTTTCAGGCACGCGTTGCAGCGCTTGCGCTTGCCGCTCGGTAACGATTTGCCCAAGCGCCGTGATGGGCTGCTCAAAAATGCTGGTCGGCAGGCCAAAGGCCAAGAGCAACTTGCGGGCAGTGCTGTTGCCCACGCCGTCTGTGAGCATGAGGCGCAGCCAAGCAGATAGCTCCTGTTGGTTCTGTTGGTTTTGGGTTTGCTGCATGAGTCAAATAAAATAGAGGGATGGCATTACTCAACATTCTCACCTATCCCGACCCTCGCTTAAACAAGGTCGCTAAGCCCGTCGCGCAGATCGACGAGCGCATCCGCACGCTGGTTGCCGACATGCTGGAGACCATGTACGAAGCGAAGGGCGTGGGGCTTGCCGCCACGCAAGTCGATGTGCACGAGCGCCTGCTGGTGATGGACGTGAGCGATGAGCGCAATGAGCCGCTTGTTGTTATCAACCCGCGCGTGGTGTGGAAGAGTGATGAGATCGTTTTAGGCGATGAAGGCTGCCTCTCTGTGCCTGGCTTTTCAGGCGATGTCGAGCGCTATGCCGAAATTCACATCGAGTGCGAAAACGAGCGCGGCGACACTTACAAAATTGAGGCAACCGAGTTACTGGCGGTGTGCATTCAGCACGAAATGGATCACCTGATGGGCAAGGTGTATGTGGAGTACCTGTCGCCCCTCAAGCGTGGGCGCATTAAAACGAAATTGCTGAAAGAGGCGAAAGAGGCTGAGCGGGATGCTGCTTAAATAATTTGTTCAATGGCTTGTGGCCAGTCGCGCCATCCCACCACGCCTACGTCGCCACGCAAGTGACGCATATCGCCGCCATAGATTAACGCTTGTTGCAAATGCTGAGGACTGCTGTCTGCATGTAGGGCCGCATATTTTTTTAAGTTGCCAAACCAATCGCCTGCTACCGTTTTGCCAGCTTTAAATTCGATCACACGCAAAATTTGCGCATGTGCGATCAGTAAATCGACTTCAACTCCTGTTTTGTTGCGCCAAAAATGCAGTTGTAGATCGAGGCGCTGGTTGTAGCTGTGTTTTAGTACTTCACTAATAGCCCAATTTTCAAAGAGCGCACCGCGCATCGACGACAGCCCGAGTGCTGTACTTGTGCGTAGCCCCGTTAGCCAAGCGGCTAGGCCTGTATCGTGAAAATAAAGCTTGGGCGATTTGGTGAGTTGTTTACCAAAGTTGATATGGTGTGGCTGCAAGGTGTACGTGATGTAGCTAGCCTCCAAAATGGAGAGCCAGCCTTTTGCGGTGTTCGTGCTAATTCCGCAATCGGCTGCAAGTGCGCTTAGGTTGAGTAACTGCCCCGTACGGGCTGCACACATGCGAACAAATAAACTAAAAGTCGTCATGTCACGCACTTGCAGCATTTGCCGCACGTCGCGTTCAATGTAGGTTGCAAAGTAGTCACCATACCAATCGGTTGGAGGAGCATGCCGTAGCGCAGTAGCTGGATATAACCCACGCCACAGCATTTCTTCTAGGCTGCGACTAGCAGGCAGGGCATCGCCCGCTAGTAGTTCACCTACTGACAGCGGGAGTAGCTGTAAAAGCCCGACACGACCAGCCAAAGATTGACTAATGCCACTCATCAGCCCCAGCTGTTGCGATCCAGTCAACACCCATTGCGCCATGACTGGTTGGCTGTCAACTATGCCTTGTAAGTAGGCAAACAGTTCGGGGGCTCGTTGTGCCTCATCCAAAATGGCACCTTGCGGATAGAGCTTTAAAAAGCCGCGCGGGTCTGCTAAAGCGGTGGCTCGAATATCA
>JANXRP010000183.1 GCA_025352965.1 Comamonadaceae bacterium | reverse complement strand
TTGTCAGCACGTTTATGTGTGGCTCTTTAACCACTTTTACTTAGACTTGCATACAAGCCCTATACGCTGTTTTAAGATCGTTCAGCGACCCGAGCTTATCAAAGGTAAAAATGCCATTGAACTTAGTACTAGCGACGAACTACTCTCTACATTAGCATCACTTAAAGGAGCTGTAATTGCTGGCGAATTGGACGAGACAATTAACTTACCAAGTGACAAACTATGCGCTGGTTTTAGAAAGTAGCTAAAAGGTGAATTAATTAATTTGACATGAGAAATTTAATGAAGTACATTTTTATCTCATTTGTAAATCAATCAAAAGATAAATTATGGGCTTATTGAGTTTTATATTTGGTTCCAATTCAAAATCTTCGCTTACTAATCAAGAAAATATTGGCGAATGGAAATATGAGGGTTCAACATACGATGAAGAATTTCTAAAATTTAACGCTAATGATTCAAAAAAATTCTGGATAATGGGAGTAATACTTGTTTCAACTAATATTAAAAGTAAAAAATCTTCTGATAACAATGAAGGTATGAAGACAGCTTTTAATGAAATTTTTAATGAAATTTTGAGCGAATATGATGCGTTTAAAAGATTTTTAAATGGTGACAAAACAGCTTCAAAAAATGACTTTGAAAAATTCATTTCTACATGGAATGCCATTGATGGAGGCGTTAAAACTAATTCAGCAGAAAGATGGTCGCCTAACATGGTGGAGCAATTAGAAATAACGATGTTTGCTACCTATGATACAGACAAAGATGTTTTTTTTAATGAAACGCTTCCATTTCTTGACGATTGGGCTAAAAACTTTAAAGACGATGAAGTTTGGAATTGGTTAGGTATAAAAGATTAAAAATTATCTCCTATTCTTACTAAATATAAAAATAAGAGACACTTAAGAGGATTAGCTAGATAACAGACGCACAAGGACAGTTAGAGTTATAGCGCACAGTAATTGACAACACTTTGACGGCAATAGCGTAGTAAGCTGAACAAGAGAAACGAGCTGAGGCTGAACGCAACGCACAAGCTAGCCTTAAGCCACGTGGAAGGAAAGAAGGCTACTCCCACTCAATCGTCGCGGGTGGTTTGCTCGATACGTCGTAGGTCACGCGGTTGATGCCGCGCACTTCGTTGATGATGCGACTGGAGACTCGTTTTAAGAGCGCATAGGGCAACTCAGCCCAGTCTGCGGTCATAAAGTCGCTGGTCTGCACGGCACGCAGTGCCACCACGTAGTCGTAGGTTCTGCCATCGCCCATCACGCCCACAGACTTGACGGGCAGGAACACAGTGAAGGCTTGGCTAGTCAACTCGTACCACGTCTTGCCGCTTTGCGCGTCTTTGGTATTGCGTAACTCTTCGATAAAGATGGCATCCGCGCGGCGCAGCAAATCGGCGTAATCTTTTTTGACCTCGCCCAAGATGCGCACTCCGAGTCCAGGCCCTGGGAACGGATGGCGATAGACCATATCGGCTGGCAGGCCAAGCGCTACGCCCAGTTCGCGGACTTCGTCTTTGAAGAGGTCGCGCAGTGGCTCTAGCAATTTCAAGCCCAATTGCTCAGGCAGGCCGCCCACGTTGTGGTGGCTTTTGATGACGACGGCTTTTTTGCTTTTCGCGCCGCCCGACTCAATTACGTCTGGGTAGATGGTGCCTTGGGCTAGGAACGTCGCGCCCGCGATCTTCTTTGCCTCGACCTTGAACACTTCCACAAACTCGCGTCCAATAATTTTGCGTTTGGCTTCGGGGTCAGACACACCTTTGAGATGCCCGAGGAACTGGTCTTCTGCATCCACGCGGATAACCTTGGCATGCAGCTTGCCCACAAACATATCCATCACCATGTCGCCCTCGTTTAGGCGGAGTAAGCCGTGATCGACAAACACGCAAGTCAACTGATCCCCAATGGCGCGGTGGATGAGGGCTGCCGCTACGCTGGAGTCCACACCGCCTGAAAGCCCAAGGATGACGTGCTCGCGGCCCACTTGCTGTTTGATGCTGGCCACCGCGTCGGCGATGTAGTCCCGCATGATCCAGTCGGCTCGCGTACCGCAAATATCCAGCACAAAGCGGTTCAGCATCGCTTGGCCTTGCACGGTGTGCGTGACCTCGGGGTGGAACTGCACGGCATAGAACTTGCGCGCTTCGTCTGCCATGCCTGCAATCGGGCAGGCATCGGTGCTCGCCATCAGTTTGAAGCCAGGCGGCAGCTCGGTCACTTTGTCGCCGTGGCTCATCCAGACTTTGAGCATGCCATGTCCATCGGCGGTGGTGAAGTCAGAAATGTCCTTCAAAAATTCGGTGTGACCACGGGCACGAACTTCGGCATAACCAAATTCGCGGGTCTTGCCTGCTTCGACCTTGCCACCTAGCTGCTGTGCCATGGTCTGCATACCATAGCAAATGCCTAAAACTGGGACGCCCAATGTGAACGCCGCATCGGGGGCACGGTCATCTACTTCGTAAACACTGGCGTGCGAGCCAGACAAGATAATGCCCTTCAAGTTGCCATCAGCGGCGTAATCTTTGAGCCATTCGCTGCTCACATCGCAAGGGTGGACTTCGCAATAAACATGGGCTTCGCGCACACGGCGAGCAATGAGTTGGGTGACTTGTGAGCCGAAATCGAGGATGAGAATTTTTTGGTGCGTCATAGGGGCAATTATCCCATGCGGCTTACACAGCAAGGCTTAGGCTGGATGCAAGCCGTGCGCCACAACCCCTATCTTTGCAGTTGGTTTTTCAAACCACTCTGGATGCGCCAGCGTTGCTTGCATATCGGCATAACCCGCTTGCACATGGTCTTTCATGATGCTTTCAGAAAATTCGTAGTCTTTTTTGTCGCCTTCAGACGCTTGGGCTTGATAGGTGAGTTGAATCAAGTTCACAACGCCTGCATCCAAATAGTTTTTGATAAGTGCTGACTCACCGTGTTTGAGCTGATCGGTAGGCACACGCGCTAGCGCATCGGCCAATTGCTGGCGCAGTGCCAGCACCTGCTTGTATGCATCGACACTTTGCTGGGTGCGGCTGGCATAGGTGATGTCTTTTTGCCGCGCCATCACAGAAGTCATCAGCTCTGGTCTTGCGCCCGAGCCGCTAAATAAATTGATTTGGAAAACAAG
>JANXRP010000061.1 GCA_025352965.1 Comamonadaceae bacterium | reverse complement strand
TCTTTGCCAGCGGTTTTGCCAAGCGTGGCGGCGTCGGCGATCACATCCAAGATGTCATCAACCACTTGAAATGCCAAACCAACCGCTAAGCCATACGCTGAGAGGCTTGCGAGCAACGATGCGCTGGAAGACCCGTTTAATGTGGCTTGGCAGGCAACGCCCATATCCACCGAGGCTTTGAGTAACGCGCCCGTTTTTAGTTCGTGCATCCGTTTAAGCTCGGTTTCTGTGAGCGCCTTGCCAACGCTCGCCAAATCAATCGCCTGCCCGCCTGCCATGCCATCTAAGCCCGAAGCACGAGCCAAGAGGCGGCACAGTTTGGCCTGCATGTCACCAGAAATATTTGCATCATCAGGTGTCAAAATTTCGAACGCCAAGGCTTGCAGCGCATCACCTGCCAAGAGCGCCTGCGCTTCGCCAAAAGCCACGTGCACCGTGGGTTTGCCGCGCCTGAGCACGTCGTTGTCCATACACGGCATATCGTCGTGGATCAATGAATAAGCATGAATCATTTCAACCGCACACGCACTTCGGAGTGCCGCCTCTGAATTGCCATCCACCGCTTCGCACGCGGCCAATACCAGCAAGGCTCTGAGGCGCTTGCCGCCTTCCAAAACGCCGTATCGCATGGCAACGCCTAAATCGGCTGGCGAGTGCGCTTCAATAAAACTATCCAACGCGGACTCCACGCGTTTTAACTGGCTATCGCGCCAAGTCTCAAAGTCAAAAATCATTGCGCCCATTTCTTATTTCTTACGAGTTCAGCCAAGGTTTGAGTTGTCCGTTCTCGACGATGCTGATTTGCTGCTCTAACGCTTGCAGCTTGCCCTGGCAGAACTGAAGCAAAAACGCGCCGCGTTGGTAACTGGCGAGCAATTGATCCAGCGGCAGCTGCGCAGACTCCATTTGGCGCACGAGCGCCTCTAGCTCCGCAGTAGCGGCTTCGTAGCTAGCGGGCGTATCTGTGGGCTCAATCGTCTCGGTCGTTTTTTTAGGCATCCCCGCATTTTAGGGGGCAGGCTAAAATCAAAGGCTTGACACTGCCGCGCAATGCCTTTTCCTCAAGCCTCCTCCCAACTCCCCGTTACCGCTTACTTTGACTCTGCTCTTTTCGAGCAAGAGCAAGCGCTTTTGTTTGCGCAAAACCCGCGCTACATCGGGCATAGCTTGGCGGTACCCGAGGTGGGTGACTTTTATACGCTACCGCAAGAAAACGGCGGACGCGCACTTATCAACACACAAAGCGGCATTGAGCTGATTTCCAACGTCTGCCGCCATCGTCAGGCGATCTTGCTGCAATCTAAAACAGGGCAAGGCCAAATTGGACAAGGGCATGGGGGCGACACGATCGTTTGCCCTTTGCACCGCTGGACTTACAGCGCAAACGGCGAATTGCTCGCCGCACCGCACTTTGAAGTCGATCCTTGCCTAAATCTCAATCGCTACAGCTTGCACAATTGGAACGGTCTCTTATTTGAGGATCCGTCACAAGCCCCGCAAAGCGAGCAAGCGGCGCGTCCGATTCGGCATGCCCAGACTGACTTAGCTGGCATTGGCTGCATTGCCGATCTCGATTTTTCAGGCTACGTTTTTCACAAAGCCCACGTTCATGAATGCGCCTACAACTGGAAAAGCTTTATCGAGGTCTACCTTGAGGACTACCACGTCGAGCCTTTTCACCCAGGTCTTGGGCAATTTGTGACCACCGACGATTTGCGCTGGGAATTTAAAGACCGTTATTCGGTGCAAACCGTGGGTGTGAATAGCCACTTAGGCAGCGCAGGCTCACCCGTGTACCAACGCTGGCACGAGGCAGTGATGAAGTACACAGGCGGCAAAACACCCAAGCACGGCGCGATTTGGCTCACCTATTACCCCAACGTCATGGTCGAGTGGTATCCGCATGTGCTGGTCGTCAGCACGCTCTACCCCAAAGGCCCCGAGCACACGACCAATATCGTCGAATTTTTTTACCCCATTGAGATTGCCGCATTTGAACCCGAGTTCATCGCTGCGCAGCAAGCCGCGTACTTAGAGACCTGCGTCGAAGACGATGAAATCGCGCTACGCATGGACGCTGGGCGCAAAGCGCTGATGCTGCGCGGCGACAACGAAGTGGGCCCTTACCAAAGCCCTATGGAAGATGGGATGCAGCACTTTCATGAATGGTATAGACGAGAAATTGGTGCAGCATTAACGATATGAATTTTTGAGACTCACATTTTGAAAGCCGTCTTTTGGATGCTTCTTGCATCCCTGTCTTTTGCCTTAATGGGTGTGTGCGTCAAATTAGCATCCAGCTCTTTTGCCAGCGGCGAGTTGGTCTTTTATCGCGGCGTGGTTGGCGTGATCGTGATGGGCGCTTGGATGCGCTCGCAAGGTGTTGCCATCAAAAGCCCCGTGCCTTGGATGCACGCCTCTCGCAGCCTCGCAGGCGTGGTCTCGCTCTCGGCTTGGTTTTATGCCTTGAGCACGTTGCCACTGGCCACCGCCATGACGCTCAACTACACCAGCAGCCTTTGGATTGCCGCAGCAGTGCTGATTAGCGCCTTATTGTGGGGAGCGAAAAAACAAACCGCTACGCATGATTTGCAAACAGGATTGCTAGTCACTGTGGCCGCAGGATTTGCTGGTGTGCTCTTGGTGCTGCGCCCCGCTATCCACCAAGGACAAGTGCTGGAAGGCTTGATTGGCTTGGCCTCTGGGCTGATTGCCGCATTTGCGTACCTGCAAGTCAGCAAACTCACACGCCATGGTGAGCCCGAGTCGCGCATC
>JANXRP010000161.1 GCA_025352965.1 Comamonadaceae bacterium | reverse complement strand
CCGTGCGTCGGATTAGATTCGGACAATCGCAGCTCGAACACTTCGCGAGTGAAAATGAGCACGTCACCAGCCCTGACGGGGCGCTGCCAGCGCAGCTCATCAACACCCAGACCAACGACGGGGGTTTTGCCATAGCCGCCTGATTGAACAAATACGCGAACTGACATCGCCGCAATTTGAAAACCACTGGCAATCAAGCTGCCAAACGGACTCTTGGCGGCACGTTCAGGGTCGGTGTGCATGGGCTGCGGATCGTAGTCGCGGCCAAAGGCCATGATTTCCTCGGCTGAAATGGGTGTGGGCGGGCTAGACCACGTATCACCAATTTGAAAATCTTCGAAGTATTTACTATTGGTCATCTTGCAGCGCCTTTAAACGATTGCCAATGTTGGATGCAAGATTTTGCAAATCAACAAGGTACTTCTCCACCACTTGAGTGGGCTTCATGACTGACGAAAAATAAGTCAGTCCAATCGAACCCGCCACGCCGTGGTTGTCAAAAACAGGAACGGCAAGGGTATTGGAGGCAGGCCAAACGGACGGGCTGCGCATGGCAAAACCTTGGCTCTGTATTTCCTCTAACGCTAGCTTCATCTTAGGCAGATCTTTGGCAATCTCGTCTTCTGGATTGTCTGAAGTGGCCAACGCGTACAGCAAGGTATCTTGTTGCTCGGGCGTACAAAACGCAAGATAAGCACGGCCAATGGCACGGCTGACCAAACTGAGGCGCATGTTCAAAGTGGAATGACGTAGCGCAAGTGGTGAGAGCGGAATTGTGCTGTAGCGCACCACCATTGAAAAATTTTCTAACATCGCAAGGGCTACGGGCCACTTGACGCGCAGCGTGAGCTCATCCATCAGCGGTGCGGCCGCCTCCACAATCATGGGTTCACTGTGATAGCCATGGCTTAAAGACAAGACCCCCGATGTCAAAAAATAAGCTCCGTGCTGCGGCGCATGTTTAACCAAGCCACAGCTCTCCAGTGTTTGCATCATGCGCACGATGGAGGGCTTGGGAAGCCCCGTTTGCTGGTACAGAAAGTCTATCGTCGCCACAGGGCGAAGATTGAGCGCCTTGATAAGGTTGACCGCGCGAACGACCGACCTGATTTCACTCATGATTTCTCGCTCATGCTTTGATGCCGCCTTTGACGAATACGGCTTTGGCCGTATCGTGAAATACCGCACGTTTTTCTTGCTCGGTCAGCAAAACGGCTGAGTCTAAAAAGCGTTGCACCATTTCTTTGTAAGTGCCCGAAGACGTGCCAATATCTGAGCCCCACATCAGGTGATCGGCGCCAAACATATCGACTGCGCGGCGTAGCACTTTGTCTGCGGGCAAACCTTCTTCGCGGCAAATGTCAAGATTGATGGACGTGAATTTAAGGAAGATATTTTTTTCACCTGACAAGGTTTGATAGCGCGCATCCAGTCCAAAGTGATCGCCCATTGGCTCACCTTCTTCTACCTCAGGCTCTAACAGGTGATCGAGCACGATACGCACGGCGGGATACTGCCGGGCCAGCTCAATAATGGCAGGAATAGACGGCCCACCCCCACCTTGTGAGAGCACTTCAATATCCATCACCAAACCAAATTCTTGCAGCACATCCCACGTTTTAAGCGCGGCTGGTGAATTCAGCCACGGCATGCTGCCATCGGGTTTTCGAGCACCAAACAAGCGCAATCCAGCGAGTCCGTGGTTTTTGATTTGATGGCGCACCAAAGCTGGTGTGGCATCGTCTTCCGCATCCAAAATCACCACCGCGCTAAATAAATCGGGGTAGGTGTCCGACGAATCCAAGATGTAGCTGTTGTCGTAGCGATACGTCATGCGCTTTTGTACTGCCACCATGCCGCTCACATTTTCATCCTTCATCCACTGGAGCATGCGCGACGCATCGGGGATTTCATTAATCGGATTAGGGCCGTGATGCCCGCCAGGCTTGCCAATCACACCAGGGTGGCGATAAGGCGCATCAGGCGAGCGCTGCATGGGATTGCGCGGGTAGCGCACTTGGTCGTCTGCAACCAAATGCGCGTGAGAGTCAAAAAGAACAGGGCGTGCGTGAGTGGTTGTCGTCATCTTGATCCTTTTATTCGAGTGAAATTTTGGCAGCCTCAACTACTTTTTTCCATTTAGCAGTTTCAGAGCTCATGAATGCAGCCAAAGCCTCGGGGCTGCTATTAGCTGGCACCAAGCCAAATTGCGCAACCTTGGCGCGACCTTCAGCAGAGTTGGTGTATTTATTGATTTCTTGGTTAAGTTTGCTAACCATGGCTTTTGGCAAACCAGCTGGTCCTACGATGGCAAACCACGCGGTGACGTCTAAATCGAAGCCTTGCTCAATCGCCGTAGGCACATTTGGCAAACTAGGGTAGCGCTTTTTAGACACAATCGCCAACGCTCGCAACTTATCGGCTTGGATATTGGGAATAAAGGTAGTGACAGGAGAAAAAACAGTTTGAATTTGACCTCCCAATAAGTCGGCCATGGCTGGCGCATCGCCTCGGTACGGTACTGCTTGCGGGCTAGTCCCTGTGCTGGTTTTAAATAATTCGATGGCTAAATGACCAATCGTTCCGTTACCAGGATGCCCTGCCGTAAACCCTGATGGATTAGCTTTAGCGGCCTCAATCAATTCTTTTAAATTTGTTGCTTTATTGGCAGCATTTGCCACGATAACGATAGGGATATCACCCACCAATGCAATTGGCGTCAAATCTTTTTGCGCATCAAAGGGCATGGTTTTAAAAAGCGATTTATTGTTCGCGAGCGGCCCCGTAGAAGACAAACCCAGCGTATAGCCATCGGGGGCAGATTTGGCTACAGCATCTGTGCCTATATTGCCACTCGCACCCGTACGGTTCTCGACCACAAACTGTTGCCCAAAGGTGCTGCTTAAGTGAATTGCCAGTGCCCGTGCCGTCACGTCGGCAGCGCCTCCAGGCGGAAACGCCACAACGATGCGGACGGGCTTGCTTGGCCAATCAGCTTGTGCGACTGCAAGAGCAGGAATGACTGCGAGCGCTAGAGCGAACGAGGCGCATAGCGCGCGGCGAATCAAATTGTCATAAGTCATGAATGTCTCCTTTGTTTAAGTTCTTCCAAAATTTGCGGCATGCGTGCTTGTGCCTGCTTACGCAAGGTCTCGTAAATGCTGTTGCCATGCGCGTCGATAGCAACCGTCGCAGGCCCTAAGTCTTTCACGCGCAATGTCGTTAAACGAAATTGCGAAATGTATTCATTCCAATGCGTAGAGACGACGCTCTCTATCGATTCCGACAACTGCGTACAACCACCGCCCAAAAACGACAGATAGGCGCAGCCCGTCTCTTGCATAGCGGCCACGCTGTCTGCATCCAGCCCGCCTTTGCCACCCGCTAAGCGCAAACCAAGCGAGCGAATAATTGTGGGCATATAGGGGTTGTAGCGCGTACTGGTGCTGGGATTCATGTACAGCGCCTCTGTCGCTTGATCGCCCACGCCATCTTGCAAGTAGGCACTCAAATGAAAGAATGCGCCGCCGTGCAGATTGAGCGGCAAGTCATGTCCCGCCTGCAAATCTTGCATCATGCGCTTGTGCGTTGGCAAACCAATGCTGATGGTGATGTCACCACTGAGCAGCACCATATCGCCCACGGCAAGCTCGTTCACCGCTGCCACATCTAACGGCAATTGAAGATGATGCGTGCGGCTCATTGTTTGGCTCGTCATTCGAACCACTCCACCGTACCATCGTTTGAAATGCGCGCGCCCGTGCGGCGGTTAATCCAGCAGTTCAGCGCCACGGCTATGGGCATAAAGCCATGGCTTGCCGCGTAGTCAATGTGCACCGCCATTGCCGTGGTGTCGCCGCCCGTCCCCATGGGACCAAAGCCCATGGCGTTAATGGCTTTCAGCAGACGCTCCTCCATGGCGGCAAGAATGGGCTCTGGATTGATTTGGCCAAAGGGTCGCAAAATTTGTTGCTTCGCCATACGCGCTGCATAGTCAAACGTGCCACCAATGCCCACGCCCACCACAATCGGCGGACAAGGCTGTGAACCCGCCTTCATCACAACCTCCAAAACATATTTCTCGATGTCCTCCAGCGTTGGGTACACAAAGGTATCGAGCGCCTCCCAGCGTCCGCTACCCATGGCTTTGGGAGCGCAAATAATTTCCACATAGTCCGCATCGTCAATCACATCAAAGGTCACGATCGGCATATCTTTGCCCGCGTAACTGCGTTGATGTGTCAGCGGATTCGTGACCACACGCAAGATGGGCGGCTGGATGTGGCTGGCAAGATGTGCAAATCCATCCACAATGGCTTGACGCACGCCGCCTTCAAAACTGACCTTCGTGCCAATCTTGACCGAATACACGGGAATACCCACGTCGGTGCAAATCAAGTGATCTTTTTCTTCTGACAGATCAGCATTTTTAAGCATGATCGTGAGCGTCTTTTTGGCCGTGTCAGAGGTCTCCACGCCCTGCGCCCTGCGCAGCACCGCCTTGGTATCTTCAGGAATCTTTTTGAGCGATCGCTCGTAAAGATTCGCTGTGACGGACTTGATCAGATCGTTGGTAATCATATGGAGCCTGAGGATGCATCAAACACAGGAAACAAACAAGCCTATTGTGCTGACTTTCCATTAGGCGGAATTTATGATTTCGCGCGTGGCATTAGCCATCTAATATGCGTAACATGCCAACATCTCAAAAACACAGGTCTATCTGAATGATTGATGCACACGCGCATGTGTTCAGCACGTCAATGCCACTCAAAGAGGGGGCGTGGCACAGGCCTGCTTTTGATGCGAATGCAGAGCAATATATTGAGACGCTGAATGCACACGGCATCACTTACGGCATTTTGGCTGCGGCTAGTATTTCTGGCACAAACAACGACTACACACTGGCGGCTTGCAAGCGTCAGCCCAGATTAAAAACGACCGTCATTTTGTCACCCGATTGCACGATGCAAGAAATGCGAGAGATGGCCACCTTTGGTGTTGTTGGAGTGCGATTTCAGTGGCTGAATGCGCCTGATGCGCCAGATTTGCGATCAAAAGAATATCAAGCCTTGCTTCGCAACATCGCAGATTTAGGCTGGCATGTGCAACTGCACGATGCAGGATGTCGCCTCCCTGCGTACCTGCCAGCTCTAGAAGATGCGGGCGTCAATGTGGTGGTTGATCATTTTGGGCGCCCTGATGTTGACCACGGAATTAACGGCGAAGGCTTTCAGCGCGTATTGCGCTCTATTGAAGGCGGACGCACGTGGGTCAAGTTGTCTGCACCGTTTAGATTGGGTTCGGATTTGCTCGTAAAACAAGCTGCCGAATCACTGCTGAAGCATGCAGGCCCAGAGCGTTTAATGTGGGGCAGCGATTGGCCCTTTGCAGCGTTTGAAACACGATTTAGTTACGAGCAAGCCATTGCAAGCTTGCACGAGCTTGTTCCAGACGCTGCCATGCGCCGCCTTATTTCAAACGACACCCCTATGAAGTTTTATTTCAGCTAACGACATCACCACTATGTTTATTGACCCGCAAACCGCACCTGGATTCAAGCGTTCCATCTTTAATGCCCTTGTAGCACCGCGCCCTATTGGCTGGATTAGCTCATTGTCTGCGGGCGGTAAAGCAAATCTAGCGCCCTTCTCGCAATTCAATCTAGTGTCAACATCGCCGCCTGTGGTCATGTTCGCCTGCAACACACCAGAAGATCGGGCTGAAAAGGACACCGTTGCCAACGTTCGCGCCACGGGCGAATTTGTTGTCAACCTTGTGTCGTGGGATTTGCTGCAAGCCATGAATGCCACTTCCGCGCCACTGCCCCATGGCGTGGATGAGTTCGAACATGCGAGAGTCGTCAAAGAAATGAGCGTGATGGTCAAACCGCCGCGTGTGGCCGCATCGCCTGCAAATTTGGAATGCCGCGTGATCAAAATTGTTCAAATTGAACCTGAGTTTCCAGGTGAAACAGCCAGCACGGTCGTGTTTGGTCGAGTGGTGGGCTTACACATGAAAGATGAGTTCATTGATGCCGAGGGACGCTTTGATACTTTCAAAGCTCGGCCTGTGACACGCTTGGGCGGTCTTCAATACGGCGCTCTGGGTGAGGTTATTGAGGTGGCATCCGCTTTCCGAAAACGTCAATAGCCGCTTGCCGAAGCAGCCCTTGATCCGTACCAATCACAAACCAATCTGCGCCGCGTGCTACAAAGCGTTCACGCTCGGCTTTGCTACCAACCGCGACAACCACCAGCTTGCCCGCCGCTTTGGTGACAGCAATAATGTGATCAACCGCTTGCTCAACAGCGGCCTCTGCCGTGTTGTCAAAACCCATAGAGAGAGCAAGGTCAGCGCGGCCAATAAAAAGCGCATCAACGCCAACGACCTTTGCGATGTCGGCAGCAGCATCGACCGCTTGCTTGC
>JANXRP010000160.1 GCA_025352965.1 Comamonadaceae bacterium | reverse complement strand
TGAATGGACTGAAAACGGCAATGGGGCAATTGCTGCTTGTGATGCTTACACAATTCGGCAACTCGTGTGGAATGAAGTGACAGGCAAAAATATATCAAGCGAGTATTTTTTGAAATTTGCGATTAGTAAAACGGGCGCATTAGTTTTGGTGGTTTCGTGCCACTTATCAAATTAATGGCGAAAGGGAAAATCATGAAAAACAAAGAGCTATGCCCAATTTGTGGTGAGGGGCATGTAACGCACGTCCTCGATCAAGAGCCTGCGACTTACAAGGGTCAAACGAAGATGTTGCCTTTGTCGCATTTGCAATGCGATATGTGCACCTCTGACTTTGCAGGCTTGGAAGAAAGCCGTGCGAATAAGCGTGCGATGCTGGCATTTCGTAAAGAAGTGGATGGCTTGCTGACAGGCGCCGAAGTCAAGGCTTTGCGCGAGCGTTACAAAATCAATCAAACGCAAGCCGCGCGGCTGTTTGGCGGCGGTCCAGTCGCGTTTAGCAAGTACGAAAACGATGATGTGGTTCAGTCTGAGGCGATGGACAAATTACTGCGTTTGGTCCGTAAAAATGAAAGCACGTTTTGGGATTTAGTGGATGAGTACGGGATGACAGAGGAGCTTTTTGCAAAGGCAGAAGCGGTAGCCGAATTAAAAGTGTTTGGAACATCAACCAATGTGATTCGGGTTAACTTTGGTGACAAAAATGAGGCATTTCTCCTTTCGTCTAAAGTGCAATCCCGTACGACACATGCGGTGGTCAGTGATGATTCTCAGGAGCAACGCAAATGGAAGTGACTATGGTTCGCCCCAAGCTCGTGTCATTCCGAGTGACTCAATTTCAAGGTGAGAACTTGGCTATACCTAATGGTGTGGACTTGCTGCTTGAAACAAAACAAACCATTGAAGTGGGTCTTAGCTCTAGCACGACCGCAGAAAAACGTGTGCAAGCGATGGTGAAGATTGAGCTTGAGTCTGTGGTTAAAAATAAAACGACAGAGCAAATTGCAACCACATTTAAAGGGGCATACGAAGGCAAGTTCGAGTATCCGATAGAGGTCACCGAGGAGAGTCTTGGTGCGCTACTTGCGCAGGAAGCTTATCAATATGGCTTGGTATCGCAGGTTTTCCCGTTAGCGATGACGCATTTCCGCCGAGAACTTCAATCGTTTGGGATTGATGCGCGTGGCTTAGGGCTTGGGATTTAACTAAAGTTCCCGATGCCGCACCAGCACAGGCCAATCAGTTTTAAACGCCTTAGCTAATTGCTCAACCAAATACACCGACCGATGTTGCCCACCCGTGCAGCCGATAGCCACGGTTACGTAGGAGCGATGGTCGCTTTGCAAGGCGGGCAGCCAATTTTTGACAAACTGTGAGATTTGAGTCTGCATATCCAGCACTTCTGGGCTGGCTAGCAAATAGTCGATCACGGGCTGGTCGCGCCCTGTGAGTGCTTTGAGTTGCGGTTCGTAATGCGGATTAGGCAACATCCGAACATCGAACACATAGTCCGCATCTAGCGGTACACCACGCTTGAAGGCAAAGGACTCAAATACGACGGTGAGCGTGGTGGTGGGCACGGCGGTTTGTGGGTTGCTGTTCACCAAATTTTTCACAATGCTTTGCAGCTGGGTGGCTTTAATAAAGCCTGTATCAATAATGTGTGCTCGCTCGCGCACCTCCGCTAGTAATTCGCGCTCCAGTGCAATCGCATCTTGCACGGCTAAACGTTGGTCGTTGTTTTTGGGATTGGAGAGCGGATGCAAGCGCCGCGTTTCAGAGTAGCGATGCACCAGCGTTTCGTCGCTGGCTTCTAAAAACACGAGCTTGAACGCAATGCCGCGCTCTTGCAAGCCAGTTAACACCGCAGGTAGCGCAGGCAGCGACTTGGCGCTGCGCACATCCACGGCAATTGCAATTCGGTGGCTGGCAGCTTGCTGAGTTTGCAAATCTACAAACGCGAGTAGCAACTCGGGTGGTAGGTTATCGACGCAATAAAAACCTGCGTCCTCTAAGGCGTGCAGCGCCACCGATTTACCAGAGCCCGACATGCCCGTGATAAAGACGATTTCTAAAGCGTTCTTAGGCGTTTTCAAGCGGTCTCCAGCATTTCTGCGGCATGCGTGCGCGCTGCGCTGGTGATAACTTCGCCACCCAGCATTCGTGCAATCTCAAGCGTGCGAGCGTCGCCCGTCACCATCGTAATTTGGCTGGAAGGCATGCCATCATTGGATTTGCTCACAACCCCATGCTGATGCGCCGAGCTAGCGACCTGCGGCAAGTGAGTGACTGCGAGTACCTGACGATCTGCCCCCAACTGCTGCATCAGCTTGCCAACCGTTTGCGCGGTCGCACCGCCAATGCCAGCATCGACTTCGTCAAAAATCAAAGTCGGTGCGTTGCCCAGTTTGGAGGTGGTGACCGCAATCGCTAGCGCAATGCGCGAGAGCTCGCCGCCTGATGCGACTTTGCCAATCGGCTTGGGATTGGTGCCCGCATGACCTGCGACTAAAAACTCCACTGATTCAAAACCGTGGCTTACAGGCGAATCCAAGCGGGCAAGCAGCACTTCGAATTTGCCGCCTTTCATGCCAAGTTCCTGCATGGCAGCGGTAATCGAGAGGCCCAAGCGGGGTGCAGCTTCTAAGCGTTTTTTCGAGACAAGTTTTGCAACCGTTTCAAATGCGATGTAGGCGGCGCGCTCTTCTTTATCTAATTTGTCCAAATCGCTCATCGCGTCTAGTTTGGCAAGCGATTCGCGCCAACTTTGCAAGAGCGCATGCAATTCATCGGGCTGGCATTTAAAGCGGCGGGCAAGCGAGAGCCAATCCACCATGCGAGCGTCCAATTGTGTGAGCCGCGCAGGATCTAAATCGGTTTTGCGCAGGTAGGCTTGTAGGCTGCGCGAAGCATCTTCCACTTGCGCTGCTGCGCTCATCAACTCTTCGCAAATGCTTTGAAAGCCCTGTTCTATATGGCTTTGCGCCTCTATGCTCTGCAAGGCCGAGTGGATGTGGCCTAGCGCATGACTACGTGCCTCAAGGTCGCCGCCATCTAATAAGGACGTTGCATTTGTGGCCGCATCAATCAAAGTCTGTGCGTTAGATAAACGACCATGCTCTTGGTTGAGATCAGTCCACTCGTTCGCTAGTGGCGCAAGCTTTTCCACCTCACCAATTTGCCATTGCAGACGCTCGCGCTCTTGAGCCTGCGTAGCCGCGCTGCTCTTGGCGAGAGCAAGTTGGGCGTGGCTTGTACGCCAGTTCTCCCATGCGCCGTAGAGTGGTTTTTTGTCGATTTGTGCGTAAGCATCTAAGAGTTCACGCACAGCATCAGGCCTTGTCAGCATCGCCCAAGCGTGCTGACCGTGGATATCCACCAAGTGATCTGCTAGTTCGCGCAGCTGCGTCGCCGTAGCAGCGCTGCCGTTAATCCACGCACGGCTTTTGCCAGCGGTATCGACGGTGCGGCGAATCAGTAAGTGCTGTTCATCATCCGCGTTTGACTCAAAGCCCGATGCGTCAAGCCATGCATTTACCGCAGAGGTGCGGTCAAACTCGATGGCGATGTCAGCTTTGCTTGCACCTTCGCGCACCACGCCTGCGTTAGCTCGCTCGCCTAAGCCCATTTGAATCGCGTCAATCAAAATTGATTTGCCAGCGCCCGTTTCGCCCGTGAGAGCGGTAAAACCACTGGATAGGTCAAGCTCTAAGGCATGAACAATCACAAAGTCGCGCAGGATAAGACGTTGAATGGCCATGTGTTTGAAACTTCGTGTGCTTAAAACTTCGTTTTAGCTCTCATTCCAATGCAGCTTGTGCCGCAAGGAGTCAAAATAATTCCAGCCTAGAGGGTGCAAAAACTGCGCTGCATGTTTAGCACGCTTGACGACGATGCGGTCACCCACTTGCAAGCTGGTGAGCGATTGCATATCAAAATTGACACTGGCATCGCGATCAGAGAGCAGCTCAATTTCAATTTCGCAAGAGTCCGCCAAAACGATGGGGCGATTCGATAGGTTGTGCGGGGCAATTGGCACCAAAATCCAGCCCATCACGCCAGGGTGCAGCAGCGAGCCACCCGCTGACAAGGCATACGCTGTCGATCCTGTGGGCGTGGCAACAATCAAGCCATCCGCTCTTTGTTTGGCAACAAACTTTCCGTCCACTTGAATGCTGAGTTCCACCATGCCAGCTGTTGCGCCGCGGTTCACCACCACATCGTTCATAGCAATGGCGCTGAAGATCGACTTGTCAGCGCGTAGCACTTCGCCATGCAGCAAATGACGCTGCTCGGTGACAAAGCTGCCTTGCAGCATGGGTGCCAGTGTGTGTTCAAAGTTATCGAGTGCAATGTCGGTAATAAAGCCAAGGCGTCCTTGGTTGATGCCAATCACAGGAACATCCAGCGTCGCCAGTTGACGCGCCGCTGCCAGCATCGTGCCGTCGCCGCCCACCACCACCGCCAAATCGATTTGACTAGGCTTGAGTGTTGCAATATCGGACGTGACCACGCTGTAGCCCATACCAGATAAGGCCTGCGAGACATCAGCCAGAGCGCGTTTGGTGCTGCCAGATTGCTCGCCCGAGCTTGTCGGGGGTTTGCCAATGAGTAAAACGTTTTTAAACATGATGAATAGTGTAAAGCCCACCGATACGCTGGATTTTGTGCGCTGTTTGCTTCCAAACAGTGTGACCGCCATTCCTCTTGGCCAAGCGTCGCCGCTTGGCTCGGTGCTACCTACCCGTTGACTCTACTGCTGGGCACAGTGGCAAAGGCTTGCGCCCGTGCCGATCAACCTACTTGGTATTGCTGCGCGTAGAGATTGCCCGTTTCACCCGAACCTTAGCTTGCGCCAAAACTCGACTCGTCTCTGTTGCTCTAATCCGCACCTCACGGTGGAGAGGTGTTACCTCCTACGCTGCCCAAGTGCAGTCCAGACGTTCCTCCAGTGCTGTGTTTCCACAATTGCACCAGCGGCGGCCTGGTGGACTTTACGAGGCTGATTGTAGTTAAACGCGTTGCAGTGCGGCAATGCGCTCTTCGATTGAAGGATGCGTCGAAAATAATTTGCCGAGTCCACCCGTAATGCCAAGTGCCGCTACGCCTTTGGGTAGTTCACCGCTGGCTAAGCCGCCAAGGCGCTGCAGTGCGTGAATCATTGGTAAATTACGCCCCATGATTTTTCCTGCACCTGCGTCGGCACGGAACTCGCGCTGGCGCGAAAACCACGCCACCACCATGCCTGCCAAAAAGCCAAAGAGTAAATCCAAAACCATCGTCGTGACCATGTAGCCAATGCCAGGTCCGCTGCGGTCGTCTCCTTTGCGCAAGGCGGAGTCAATCACGTAACCAATGGCGCGGGAGGCGAAGACCACAAAGGTGTTCATCACGCCTTGAATCAAGGTCATGGTCACCATGTCGCCGTTGCTGATGTGCGCTACTTCGTGAGCGAGCACGGCTTCAATTTCTTCCTTGGTCATGCCTTGCAAAAGACCTGTCGATACCGCCACCAACGCATCGTTTTTAAAAGCACCAGTGGCAAAAGCATTGGGTTCGCCGTCGTAAATGGCGACTTCGGGCATATCAATGCCCGCTTGCTGCGCGTGACGCTGAATAACGCCAACGAGCCAAGCTTCGTCTTGATTTTGCGGCGTTGTAATCACTTGTGCGCCTGTGCTCCACTTAGCGACAGGTTTGGAGATAAGTAGCGAAATGCCCGCGCCAACAAAACCTGTGATGAGCGAATAGCCCAAAAGTGCGGTAAGGTTAATTCCATTGGGGCCAATGTAGCGATTGAATCCAAAGATAGAGCACAGCACGCCAATGACCACCATGACGGCAACATTGGTAAGAATGAACAAAAAGATGCGTTTCATAAAAAAATCCTTAAAAGGTATGGCTTAAATGATGGCGGTGATTAGGATTTCAAGGTAACCTAAAAACAGTAGCATCGTCATAAAACATGGCATCTTCGTTTTCAGCACACCAAAACGGAATTCCCAGCACAGGTAGTGGCGCAAATGGTTTGGTGGCAAGGTGCTCTGCATTTAACTGAGTAGCGATGGACTCATCGTCAATCGCATTCAAACACAACGGCGGGCAAAACACATGCGCCGTCATCGGTTTGCGTGGGGTGACTAATTTCTCTAACAATGCGTGACCAAAAATGATGATTTGTGTATGCTGCCATGCGCCGCGTTGCATCACAAAAGCATCCCGCCAAGCCTTATGACGTATGGCTTGCAGCAGGGGTGATTCTGTATTTGATTCAATAATAAACGCTGCGTTTTCGTCAAACAAAGTCAGCGCATCACGCAAGCGACCACGGTGCTGCCCCACGCCGCCCGAGGCTTGAATGGCGGCGGCTTGCAGCTCGTTCAAACGCGCTTTGATTTTGGGAAAGCGCAGCCACACAAGCCCATTAAAAAAATCATGCAAGTTATCGCGAGTGGGAACCGTTTTGGTGTCAAAAATAAAAGTCTCATAAGCGGCAGCACCGCTAGATTCTTCTTGCTTCACAAAGCGAACGGGGAAGTTGAGCCGTGGATTTTTATCAAGCGCCTCGTTCAAAGCCGCATGGGCTGGGCATCCTAGGACGATTGCTTTGGTAAGCGCCATCCCATAAGGCTTGTAGGGCGCGAGCCATGGAGCGTGCCAGTTGATGGCAGTGAATGCTTTATCGGTGGAGTACATTTCACGCAGAGTTTACAAATTCAAAAATAACTATCTGCAATCTGCATATAACAATCAGCAATCAGCAATCAGAAAGACTTGATCCCGCATGACTACTCCAGCTTCGCCATCCATCAAAGTTAAAGGTGTTGTGCGCTCACTCGC
>JANXRP010000153.1 GCA_025352965.1 Comamonadaceae bacterium | reverse complement strand
ACTGGACTCGTGAATTGCACGATTGGGCTGACACCGCCGCGTTGATTGCCAATTTAGATTTAATCATTAGCGTCGACACAGGCGTTGTCCATCTAGCAGGAGCGCTAGGCAAACCCGTTTGGATTCTCTCTAGATTTGAAGGATGCTGGCGCTGGCTAGAAAACCGTGATGACAGCCCTTGGTATCTCAGCGCGCGTCTCTTTCGTCAAAGCAAAACAGGCGATTGGAACGAAGTGCTTGACCGCGTCAGCGCTGCTTTGAAGGAATTACTCTAATCCCAACTCTTGGATCTTGCGAGTCATGGTGTTGCGCCCCATCCCTAGCTGTGCAGCCGCCTCTACTTTGCGGCCACCCGTATGCAAGAGTGCCGCTTGAATCATCGCAGTTTCAAAGCGTTTGCACAGCGCTTCCCACACATCAGGGGTTTTAGCTTGCATCATTTGTAGCGTCAACGCTTGTACAGACTCTTCCCACGTCGATGAATCTGCTGATAGGCTAACTGTCTTCTGCGCTTGTTGCGGATTGTTTTCCTCCACAGACCTCTCAGGGGCAGGTTTCAAGGGCGCTGCCAGCACTTCAGGCGGCAAATCCTTGGTCTCGATCAGTTGTCCAGGTGCCATCACGGTCAGCCAGTGGCAGATATTCTCTAGCTGACGCACATTGCCAGGAAAAGCAAAATGAGTCAGCATCTCCAGTGCTGACTCGCTAATTCGTTTGGCATCCACACCCAGCTGTTTAGCGCTCACTTGCAAAAAATGCTGCGTCAGCATCGGTATGTCAAGGCTACGCTCACGCAGCGGTGGCAAGCGTAAGCGAATGACATTGAGGCGGTGGAACAAATCCTCACGAAAGCCACCGTGCTTGACGCGGCGCTCTAAATCTTGGTGCGTCGCCGCAATCACGCGCACATTGGCTTTGATGGCGCTGGTGCCACCGACACGATAAAAATGACCATCGGAGAGCACACGCAAGAGGCGCGTTTGTAACTCCAGCGGCATATCGCCAATTTCGTCTAAAAAAAGTGTGCCGCCCTCGGCTTGCTCGAAACGTCCACGCCGCGTGGCCTGCGCGCCAGTGAAGGAGCCTTTCTCGTGACCAAAGAGCTCGCTCTCCAGCAAATCTTTGGGAATCGCGGCGGCGTTAATCGCCACAAATACGCCGCTAGCTCTGGGTGAATGCTTGTGCAAGGCATGAGCAACCAGCTCCTTGCCAGTACCCGACTCACCTGTAATTAGCACATTCACATTGCTTTGACTCAAGCGCCCAATGGCACGGAACACGTCTTGCATGGCAGGTGCTTGCCCCATCATTTCTGGCGTAGAAGGCACGCTGGCGGTGGTGTCAGACTCTCGTTCGCTCTCGCTCACGGCGCGCTGTATCAGCTCAACCGCGCGGGGGACATCGAAGGGTTTGGGCAAATACTCAAACGCACCACCCTGAAAAGCCGAAACAGCACTATCTAAATCAGAAAATGCTGTCATGATGATGACGGGAAGAAGCGGATATTGGACTTTGATTTTGGCCAATAAATCAAGACCCGAGCCGCCAGGCATACGTATGTCGCTCACTAAAACAGAAGGTTGACGGGTGGGCTCTACATCACCCAAGGCTTCAAGTACTTCTTTGGGGTGGACAAAACTACGTGTGGGCAATTTTTCGCGTGCTAAGGCCTTCTCCAACACAAAACGGATAGACGCATCATCGTCTAGCAACCAAATTTCTTTCATAACCTTATCCCCTCGCTCTTATTTATGCCACGAGTGGCATCACCATCTTAAAGTCCGTCAACCCTGGCACGCTTTCGCATTCAATGACACCAGCATGCTGCTGCACAAAGTTCTGTGCCAACGACAAGCCAAGCCCCGAGCCACCTGCACGCCCTGTGACCAGCGGATAAAAGATGCGATCCTTAATCTCGGCTGGCACACCTGGGCCGTTATCTATGACATGCAACTCTAGTGCCAGCTTATGACGCGCCTTTCCCAACAAGACTTGCCGTCCAATGCGGGTTTTAAATGTGAGCCTAGCGCTGCCATCGGCAATACGCTCTTCTAATGCCTGAGCGGCGTTATGTGCGATATTGAGCAGTGCTTGAATCAATTGCTCCCGATCGCCTTCAAATTCTGGAATGGAAGCGTCGTAATCACGCACCACAGTTAAACCTTGCGGAAACTCCACCAAGATCAACTGCCGCACGCGTTCGCAGATTTCGTGCACATTCACCATCCCCACCACGTGTGGTTGACGATGCGGTGCTAAGAGCCTGTCAACCAGGCTTTGCAGCCGATCTGCCTCGTGGATGATGACTTGCGTGTACTCGATAAGCGACTTGTCGGAGAGATCCATTTGCAATAATTGCGCCGCGCCGCGAATACCGCCTAGAGGATTTTTAATTTCGTGTGCAAGGTTACGCAGCAACTCCTTATTGACCTCGTTTTGATCGGCCACCACGGGATCGATTGGGGTAATTTCAATAAAGAGCGCTTCAGCATCATGGATAGAAAAAATCAATTCCACACCTAACGTATCCGAGCGCCCCACCTGCATCGTCGTTTGCAGCTTCAAAGTTGCAAATTGATGACCAAATGCATTGCCGACGGCTTGTATTAAGGTCTCGCGCTCAATAAACAAGTCCGCCAACAAACTGCCAACCACTTGTTTGCGTGAAATGCCAAGTAGCGACTCCAAAGCCGCATTCAAAAAGACGATGCAACCATCGGCCTGCGCGACCACGATGGGCGTACTCAGCCCGTCAAGCAGAGTAAGCGAAGTCGCATGGCTAGTGCGTGTTGCCTTCATCGCTGGAGCTCTCGCTTCAAACTTGCCACATCCGCCTCAGCACGAACCATTTGCTGCTTGACCACCAATTTACGATCCAAGTCTTGCTGGCTAGATAAGCCTGCATATTGCTTACGTAAATCAACCAATTGCGACTCTGTTTTTTTAAGCTCCGACTCAATGATGGCTCTAGAGTCACTGTCACGTTGCTTTTGTAGCGTCTGCTGCTCGGCAGTCTTTGTTTTGCTTGTGGTCAAAGTCTGATTAGCGGGTTTCGCAACCTCCATTGTCCGTTTATGCGCAGGCACGATCACTACCGCACCGCTCTCTAAAAGCTTGCATTTCTCGCGCTTGGCTTGCGCCGCATCATTTGTAATGACTTCGCCACAGCGATACACAGCCTCCTGCGCTAGGCCAATACCAGTATGACCTAGTGCGAAAGTAGTGAGAATGAAAAAGGCAACCGAAGTTGCCCTTTTTTGGATCATGCGATCAACCTTTTTACAATGAATAGTACATGTCAAACTCAATCGGATGAGTCGCCATGCGCAAACGCGTGACTTCTTGCATCTTGAGCTCAATGTACGCATCTAACATGCTATCGGTAAACACGCCGCTCTTCGTCAAGAAGCCACGATCTGCGTTCAGGCAGTCGAGGGCTTGATCTAAGCTGTGGCAAACGGTTGGCACCAATTTGTCTTCTTCTGGTGGCAAATGGTACAAATCTTTGGTAGCCGCTTCGCCAGGATGAATTTTGTTTTGGATGCCGTCAAGACCTGCAAGCAGCATGGCCGAGAAGCCCAAGTACGGGTTCATCAATGGATCTGGGAAACGTGCCTCGATACGGCGACCACGTGGATTAGCCACAAATGGAATACGAATCGATGCTGAGCGGTTACGCGAGCTATAAGCCAACTTCACGGGCGCTTCGTAACCTGGAACCAAACGCTTGTAGCTGTTGGTGCCGGGGTTCGTGATCGCATTCAGGGCACGTGCGTGCTTGATGATGCCGCCAATGTAGAACAGTGCTGTTTCCGACAAACCTGCGTAGCCATCGCCAGCGAACAGATTCTTGCCGTTTTTCGCAATCGACTGGTGCACATGCATGCCTGAGCCGTTGTCGCCAACGATAGGTTTTGGCATGAAAGTCGCGGTCTTGCCGTAGGAGTTAGCCACGTTTTGCACCACGTACTTAAGCGTTTGGCACCAATCGGCGCGCTGCACCAAGGTGGAAAAGCGTGTGCCCAGTTCGTTTTGACCTGGTCCCGCCACTTCATGATGGTGCACTTCAACAGGGATACCCAGTGATTCGAGAATCAAGGACATTTCGCCTCGCATGTCGTGCATGCTGTCAACAGGTGGCACTGGGAAGTAACCGCCTTTGACGGTGGGACGATGGCCTTTGTTGCCGCCTTCGATCTTGGCACCCGTGTTCCACGGTGCTTCGTATTCATTGATTTTGAAGAACGTGCCCGATTGATCGGTATTCCAACGCACATCGTCAAAGACAAAAAACTCTGGCTCAGGACCAAAGAAGGCAGTATCGCCTATACCAGTTTCTTTAAGGTAAGCCTCAGCACGTTTGGCAATCGAGCGTGGATCGCGGTCATAGGCGACGCCATCAGCAGGCTCAACCACATCGCAACTCATGAACAGGGTTGGCTCTTCAAAGAACGGATCAATGTTTGCGGTGTTCGCATCAGGCATCAATTGCATGTCAGAGGCTTCAATGCCCTTCCAACCAGCAATAGACGAGCCGTCAAACGCGTGGCCTGACGTGAATTTGTCTTCGTCAAAATGCGAAACAGGCACAGTCACATGTTGTTCTTTGCCTTTGGTATCGGTAAAACGGAAATCAACGAACTTAACGTCGTTGTCTTTCACCATCTTCATCACGTCTGCGACGGTCTTAGTCATGTGCTTACTCCAAGTTAAAAATAAAAAATTACAAGTAGGGTGAATGCAAATTTTGTGCCACGTCTAACCGCCAAGTTCGTTGGTTAATGAACGCTACAACCATTGATTCTAGTGAAATTTAAAGCTTAGATTTTAGCTGGGAAGCACAAAAATAGTGCAAGTTAACCCATTTCATTCACCTTTTCAGTTCATCCAAAAGAACCGCTTTCAATAATCCCAATCCTGAGACCATAGCTGGATAAGCTTTTTTTACCAGTTCCGGTTCGCCTTTAACGCCCAGCTCTATGTGTCGCCCATATTTGGGACTATCGACACTGGGCAGGCTAAACACTTTGATTCCCACAAAATCGGCTTCAATTTGCTCCATAAGTGGCGTGAGCGTGGCTTCCATCGAACCTTGCACAATGGCTGACCACTCAGCGTTCGCAGATGTGTTGAAGTACTGTGCGTAATACGTATCCAGCACCCACTCCATCATCGGCCAAGCCATCACGGGGAAGCCTGGGACGAAGTACACACCAGCCCCTGCAGCTTTGTCGCTTGCCACGCTAAACCCAGCAATCTTGTTATACGGGTTGGGAATCAGCTCCGCTCCGACTGGAAACACGGCCATATTGAGCCGATGTTTGTTGTCGTCTCGCTCTGGTTCATAAGTTGTGCCGCTTTCGCGAGCCGTGTCCTGCATCCGCTCGCGAATCAAGTCTGCGCCGCGGGGATGGAGCGCCAACTGAACGTCCAGCGCTTTCGCCGCGCATTGACGCGTATGGTCGTCTGGCGTTGCACCAATGCCACCCGTTGAAAACACCACGTCACCAGATTCAAACGCGGCTTTGAGAGCTGCGGTGATACGCACAGGATCGTCTCCAACGTAATTAGCATAACTGAGCTCTAGGCCACGACTGGAAAGGATTTCAATCATCTTACTCATATGCTTGTCAGCACGTTTTCCTGACAGAATTTCGTCGCCAATAATGATCAGACCAAATTTAAGCATGTGTGATTTCCTTAAGAGAAACGTCTGGAGTTTTTACAATTTCTGGAATTTTCGCAGCGCGGTGCTGCTCTAGCGCTGCGAGGCAATAGTGAATAAACCACAAGGATGAAAATGCAAAAATAAGCGTGTAGAGCCACAAAGCAATCGGCAGCAAAACGACTGCGAACACTGCCGCCATAGCGCCAAAAGCCCAAATCAAAGAAGGCAGAGCACCCAAATAACCTGCAACAATACCAATCAGCAACAGCGCACCGCGATGCTCTTTCATGATGGCTGTACGCTCCTCGCTACTCGCATGGTCAGACAGTGCATCAAAGCTCATCACACGATACGTGAGCCATCCCCAAATGAGTGGCGGCACAATCATGATGAGTGGTGGCACAAACCACAGCGGGATGGATAGCAGCAACAACAGGGCGGCAAGCAAAGTCGAAACTAGGGACCACGCCGCGCTGCGCAACCATGGCACAAGCCCAGCATCTGCCCTTGCCAACGTCTCAAATCGTCGCATGGCGACCAGTTTTAAAAGCGCAGGTGTCATCATGAGTGCGACAACAAACATGACCAGTAAAACCAATATCGGCGTTGCCAAAATAATCACCACAAAAGGAGCCGCAGCCGCACGGAAACTCTGCATCCCAAAACGTGTAAGCCAATCCAGGATAGTGCTAAAAAATCCTGAGCTCTCTAGCCATAAGCGGATCGTCTCAACAGCAGTGCTCCAAAAAAAATAGCCCAACGTGCCGCCAACCAAGGTGAGCAATAAAAGCGGCAACAAAGAGAGCATCATGACCCGTGGATGCAAGCAGTACAAAGCTGCACGCCAAAAAGAATCTAATAAAAGCTTCATGCTCGGCCCCTCTCGTTTAATTATCCAAAATCACGCGCAAATCAACGTGACGCTCACGCGCCGTCAGCCATGTGCCCAGCACGCCGCTAATCGCAATGATCGCAATGCCAAGCAGCGTCCATCCATCTAACTGGTGTGCAAAGACCAGCCAACCACCCAGTACGGCAAACGGAATCTGAGCATACAAATAAGGCGTCAAAACAGCCACAGGTGCGCGGGCATAACCCAAGATTAAGAAACTGTGTCCAATCGTAGCGAATACGGCGATGAGTAATAACAAGCTCGCTAGCGTCCACGCGCTCACACCCAGCACGCTAGAGGCTGACGACCACGCCACAAAAGAACTTTGTAAGACAAACGGCAAGATCACACTGGACATGGCAAAGCCAATCCAGCCCGTGTAGGCATGAGTGACGGCTGCACTGTCAAGCTTTGCTAGCTTGTACGTCAACATCTGAAAACCAGCGCTCGTTAACACCAAAATAAGCGGCAATAACGAACCCCAAGTAAACGCTTCGTGCCCAGGGCGAATGATGACCATCGCACCGATAAAACCCATCAGCACTAAAAGCCAACGCAAGAGTGAAATGCGCTCCTTGAGAGCGAGAGCAGCCACAACCGTCATGAGCAGCGGGGTAAGCATCATCAAAGCCGTGAAGTCAGACACGGGAATCAGTTTCAGACTAAAAAATGCCAAGATGCTCGATCCTGTTAGCAATACGCCACGATAGATTTGCAAGCGAATATGAACTGAACTTAAACGCCACGTGCCTTGGGTACGAACAAGCCAAATAGATGTCGTCAGCACTTGAAAACCAAATCGAAACCACATGACCACGGCAAACGGCACTGCCACGCTCACGTACTTGGTCGCAGTGTCTAGCGTAGCAAAAGCTGCTGCCGCACACATCACAAAAGCAATGCCATACAAGTGATTCATTCATCCGCCTTAAAAAGTGTGGTTCGTAAGCGAACAAGCCCCAAGCACTGCTGCGCCCAAAACCCACGTCCGTAATTGACAGCGGGCTGATCATCGACTCCCGTAGGGTCATAGCGATTTTCAAAACAAGCCGTGCCAAAGAGCGTGTCCCACCAAGGCAGTAATACGCCAAAATTGTGACCAAAACCGTGCGAGACGCTGTGATGCACGCGATGAAAACGTGGACTGACCCAGAGTCGCTCGCCGATGCGTCCAAAGGAAAGGCGAACATTCGCGTGCTGCAAGCTCTCCGATAACTGCGTTAGCACCACGATCAGCACAAATTGGCTAGGGCTGACACCAATCAAAAAAGCGGCACAAATAAATAGCACGTCAACAATGATGTCGTCCAGCAGATGATTGCGGTTATCGCTCCAGCACGTCATTTGCTGCTGGGCATGATGCAAACTGTGCAGCGCCCACCAAGCGGGCAAGCCATGCTGCGCACGATGAATCCAATAGCCAATAAAATCGAGCGCAACAAGATAAATCAAAAAACTGACGATGAAATTGTCGGTCAGACTTGGCCAAAGTTGATCCAAGTGAAAAGTGCCCATCTCAAAGTTAGCAAAGCTTCCTGACCGCAACGCACCGAAAGCCTCATCAAGCAAAGGCTCTAGCGTTAAAAACATAAACAGACGAAAGAGTCCCAATCGGTGAATGAAGGTGTAGAGCATGTCCACGCGGATCGTGGCGTGATCGCGGACAGGCTCTGCGGGACGCAGTCGTTGCAAGGGAACTAGAACGAAGGCAATGAGCGCAATCTGTATGCAGCCCCATAAAAACCAATCTGCCGCTATGTAGCCATCTTCCACATAGTTGCCCATATCCAGCCACAGCATCATGGGCTGAAAAACTGATTCGAAGAGCCACTGCTGTGCGTCAAACATGGCTAGTTCGTCAAAGGTCTAATCCCGAGGCGCATGGTCAAGTGTCCACACACCATGCGGGGATTTCCCCACGGGAATTTGACGTTCGATTTTGCCGCTCACCAAATCAATCACCGTCAACTTTTTCTCCCAGCGCGAAGTCACCAAGAGCTTATTGCCCATGACTTCCATACAGTCTGCGCCGCTCCCACCCGGGTACGTCGCAACGACTTTGAGGGTAGTCAAATCCATCTTGCTAATGGTGTTGGCAATGCGGTTGCTGACAAACACGTGGCGCTTATCGCCTGCCGAACGAAAAGCATGCGCGCCCTTGCCCGTAAAAATTTTCTGAGTTAGCTTTGGCGCTGCGCCGCTCACATCAAACACCTGCACGCTATCGCCGCCTGTTAAACCCACCAGCAAGGTTTTGTCGTCTGCGAGACCATAAATATCTGCTGGCTGCTTGCCTGTTTTGATACGCCAAAGTATGACTTGCGAATGCAGGTCAATCGCCACCAATTCATCGCTGTCTTGCATCGTGGCATACAAAATCGTACTTTTGCTGTTAATCCAAAGGTGGCTAGGCGTTTTACCTGTTCGTACACGTTTTTTGAGCACGGGAGCGGTGTTTTGCCACTCATACAAATCAATGTGATCTAGTCGATTAGCAGCAGTCACAAACCACTTCATGTCCGGTGAAAAACGCAAGTGATAAGGATCACGAATATCACGCATGACGCGCTGAACTTGCGCTGTACGCGGGTCTAAAAACGTCAGCGAATCTGCTGCTGCGTTAGCCACAATGAGAGATTTTTCGTCAGGACTCAAATAAAAGTGATGCGGTTCCTTACCTGTATCAATTTTTTTAAGTATCAGCCACGTCTTAGGGTCGATCACACTGATGGTGGCATCCAGTGAATTAAGCACAAAAATGGGCGAGCCAACCGCAGAAACCACGACAGTTGCTGGTGGTATTTTGGCAGCGGAGGCTTGCGCGATTGCTGAAAAGCCACAACCAGCAAGGCTTAGCGCTAATAAATATTGAGGAAAAAAGCGAGGGGTAAGAGTCACTGTGACGATGGCGAATGCAAGTCGCAAAATAGCTAAAGCAACGAGTTTAAGCCACTCATCATTTAGGCAACCTTTAGCATGCCTTTGGCTTCGATAAACGCCATCACCTCATCCACGCCAGCCAAGGTTTTAAGGTTTGTCATCACAAACGGTTTGAGTCCTTGACTGGTGGTGCGCATACGCACCGTGTCACTATGCATGATGTCCAAGTTTGCGCCCACATGCGGTGCGAGGTCTGTTTTATTGATGATAAAAAGATCACTCTTGGTGATACCAGGTCCGCCTTTACGCGGAATTTTTTCACCAGCCGCCACATCAATCACGTAAATAGTCAAATCAGACAGCTCGGGGCTAAACGTCGCGGCCAAGTTATCGCCGCCACTCTCCACAAACACGATGTCGGCGTTGGGGAACTCCACCAACATGCGATCAATGGCCTCAAGATTGATAGAACAGTCTTCTCGAATCGCCGTGTGCGGGCAACCACCTGTCTCCACACCCATGATGCGCTCAGCGGGCAACGCACCGCTGACGGTGAGCAAGCGCTGGTCTTCTTTGGTGTAAATGTCATTGGTGATAGCAACTAAATCGTATTGATCGCGCATCGCCTTGCACAGCATCTCCAGCAAAGTCGTTTTGCCTGAGCCCACAGGGCCGCCAATGCCTACGCGCAGAGGTGGTAATTGTTTGGTGCGGTTCGCGATGTGATGGAGTGGTGTTGTCATGATCTAAAGAGCCTTGAATATTGTGTTTCGTGCTGCGCACTAAGGATAGCAAGCATCGGGGTGTAAGCCTGCAAGCCAAGCACGCTGTGGCTTGCAGCCGTGCTGATTGCCTGCTGCACCGCATCTGGAATGCTTTGCACCAGCGCAGACAAGATGCGCTGCCCTGCACTTTGACCCAGCGGCACCGACTTGATGGCGGCTTGCACCATGTTCTCCGCCCAACCAAACGCGTAGGTCGTCACGCAATCCAACAGCGGAGCATCCAAGCTGCTAGCGGCTAAAGAAAAAGCCAGCGGATACGTAGGCTGGAGACCTGCAAGCCAATTGATTTTTTCCATGTCAGCGTTTGGGTGATTGCGCAGCCACTCAAGTAATGAACGCCCCATTTGCTCGGTCTGCGCACGCAGCTCGCTAGTCTCGCGGGTTTGCAAAATCCAAGCGTTCAGCGCTTCGATTTTCTCCCTATCGTTTATTCGCCAAGCGTCAATGGCACGTGCAATCACAGCGAGATCTGAACGCGCCAGCGTTAAGTGCAATTGATCTACCAGCCAGCTTTGCGCAAGTGACTCGCTATTTGCCAAACCCTTATCCACAGCGGCTTCCAAGCCTTCGGAGTAGGCAAAGCCGCCCACAGGTAAGGCGGGCGACGCAAGCCACATGAGCTGCATCAAACCCGCGCTAGTGAGCGTGCGAGTGGTCATGGTCATGATGATGCGCGTGATCGTGCCCACCCGAGCTATATGCGCCGCTCTCAGGCTCAAACGGTTCATCAACCGCATTCACGATGAGATGCATTGCTTGCAGCATCTCAGCTAGCACATGATCAGGTTCAATTTTGAGGTGATCGGGTTTGAGTTCAATCGGCACATGACGATTACCAAGGTGGTAGGCCGCACGAATCAAATCGAACGGTGTGCCGTGCTCTTTGCAATGCGTGATTTTGAGTACCGATTGCGGGGCTGCTGTCACGCGAACCATCGATCCATCCTCACCTACCAACACATCGCCGCCGCGAATCACCGTACCGCGTGGCAGGAACACACCGAGCGTGCGACCCAATGAATCCGTGGTTTCAAAACGGCTTTTTTGCCGCACATCCCAATCGAGCACCACCTCGCTAGCCCTTGCCAGCATTGCCTTGGCGAGGCTGCCGCCTTGCGGCAGGCATTTTGAAATTTGAATCATGAGATTAGTTAAAACAAGAAATACCGCTGCGCCATAGGCAACACCGTTGCCGCTTCGCAAGTCAGCAATTGACCATCGGCACGTACTGAGTAAGTCTGCGCGTCAATTTCCATTTTGGGCAAATAGCTGTTGTGAATCATGTGTTGCTTACGAATGCCGCGAATGTTTTTAACGTCGACAAGCGTCTTGTTGAGTCCGAATTTTTCTTTGATGCCTGCGTTCAATCCTGCAGCTGAGACAAAGGTGAGTGAACCCTTGGCAAGCGCCCCGCCATACGCGCCAAACATAGGGCGATAGTGCACGGGCTGCGGTGTGGGAATAGACGCGCTGGGATCGCCCATCGCCGCCATCGCAATAAAACCGCCCTTCAAAATGAGGGAAGGCTTCACGCCAAAGAAGGCGGGCTTCCACACCACCAAGTCAGCCCATTTGCCGACCTCTAAGCTGCCCACTTCGTGGCTAATGCCGTGGGCAATGGCGGGGTTGATGGTGTATTTGGCGATGTATCGTTTGGCGCGGAAATTATCGTTTCGCGAAGAGTCTTCGGATAGCGATCCGCGCTGCTGCTTCATCTTGCTAGCCGTCTGCCAAGTACGAATCACGACTTCACCGACGCGCCCCATAGCTTGGCTATCGCTGGACATCATGCTAATCGCGCCAAGATCGTGCAACACGTCTTCAGCCGCAATCGTCTCTTTGCGGATGCGACTTTCGGCAAAGGCTAAATCTTCGGCTATGCCCGCATCTAAATGGTGGCACACCATCAGCATGTCCACGTGCTCGTCCAGCGTGTTCACGGTATAGGGCATGGTTGGGTTAGTGGAGCTAGGCAAAAAATTGGCCTCGCCCACCACGCGGAGAATGTCGGGCGCATGACCACCTCCTGCACCTTCGGTGTGAAATGCGCAGAGGCTGCGCCCCTTGGTGGCTGCGATGGTGTTCTCGACAAAGCCCGACTCGTTTAGCGTGTCTGAATGAATAGCCACTTGTGTATCGGTCTCATCCGCCACATCCAAACAGTTGCTAATGGCCGCTGGCGTTGTGCCCCAGTCTTCGTGGAGTTTTAGACCCATCACGCCCGCATTAATTTGCTCATGCAGCGCGGCGGGCAAACTGGCATTGCCTTTACCAAGGAATCCAAGGTTCATCGGGAAGGCATCTGCCGCTTGCAACATGCGCTCAATGTTCCATGGCCCTGGCGTGCAAGTAGTGGCGAATGTACCCGTGGCAGGCCCCGTACCGCCGCCCAGCATGGTTGTTACACCACTGGCGAGCGCCGCTTCAATTTGCTGCGGGCAAATAAAGTGAATGTGCGAGTCGATGCCGCCTGCGGTCACGATGTTGCCCTCGCAGCTAATGATTTCTGTGCCAGGACCAATGATGATGTCCACGCCAGACTGTACATCGGGATTGCCCGCTTTACCAATCGCAACGATGCGTCCGTCTTTGAGTCCAATGTCGGCCTTCACGATGCCCCAGTGGTCAAGGATCAGCGCATTCGTCATGACGCAATCCACAGCGCCTTGCGATCTCATCTTTTGCGATTGCGCCATGCCATCGCGGATGGTTTTGCCGCCGCCAAATTTCACCTCTTCGCCGTAGCTGCCTGCTCGCAGCGTGTAGTCGGCTTCAACTTCAACGATGAGCTCGGTATCCGCCAAGCGCACACGATCGCCAATCGTAGGGCCAAAAATTTCGGCATAGGCTCGCTTACCAATAGTTGCCATCAAACTGCCCCTTGTGTTTTTCCTTGAAAGCCATACACCATGCGGCTTCCCGCATAGTCCACCAGCTCCACGGTGCGCTGCTGTCCAGGTTCGAAACGAACCGCTAAGCCTGATGCGATGTTGAGCCGCATGCCACGCGCTAAAGCGCGATCAAAGCCCAGCGCATCGTTGACTTCGGCAAAGTGATAGTGCGAGCCGACTTGAATCGGGCGATCAGCCGTATTCGCCACAACCAGCGTCACGCATCGGCGATTGTGGTTGAGCACATGCTCGCCGCCGTCCACAAAAAATTCTCCAGGAGTCATGGCGATACCTCTTTATTTTTTACGACTAAACCACACCGCCAACCCCACGACTAACCCGAGCATCAAGAATCCCCATGCATCACTTGGGTGCGAATGCGCGCCTTCTAAACCATGCCCTTCGTGCGCGAATGTCATATGGGTGAACAATAAAGAGAACATAGAAACACAGAGTTGGTGCATGAAAAATCTCCAGTCAAACAATGGGTTGATGCACGGTCACCAGCTTGGTGCCGTCTGGGAAAGTCGCTTCAATTTGTATATCAGGAATCATGTCAGCAATGCCGTCCATGACATCAAGTCGCGTTAAAACAGTGCGGCCTTCGCTCATTAACTGTGCGACGGTTTTACCATCCCGTGCACCTTCCATGACGGCGGCACTAATAAGGGCAATGCTCTCTGGGTAGTTCAGCTTGAGGCCACGCGCCTTGCGGCGCTCTGCTAGCAAGGCGGCCGTAAAGATGAGTAGCTTGTCTTTTTCGCGGGGAGTGAGTTCCATGACTCCAGTTTACGCAAGTCACATGCCAGTATCCTGTCTAAAAGCATCGGGTTTACACCAACATCATTTGCAAAAACTGGCACAGCTTGTGCTTTGCATACAAATGCCCTCTCTTTGGGGTATCTCATTTTCTTAACTTAAAGGAAACATCATGAAGCGTCGTTTTACATTGAAGGCCTTAGCGGTTGCGTCTGCTCTGGCTAGTTTGGCGGCTTTGCCGTCTTATGCGCAATCTGGAGGCACCATCAAAGTCGGCGTGCTTCACAGCTTGTCAGGCACGATGGCCATTTCGGAGACCGTACTCAAAGACACCGTCTTGATGGCGATTGATGAGATCAATGCCAAGGGTGGCCTCCTGGGCAAGAAGCTAGAACCTGTGGTCGTTGACCCCGCATCTAACTGGCCGCTGTTTGCTGAAAAAACAAAACAACTTCTGACGCAAGACAAAGTTGCCGTGATGTTTGGTTGCTGGACTTCGGTGTCACGCAAATCAGTCTTGCCCGTGGTTGAAGAATTGAACGGTCTCTTGTTCTACCCTGTGCAATATGAAGGTGAAGAGCTCTCCAAAAATGTGTTCTACACAGGCGCAGCGCCCAACCAACAAGCGATTCCTGCGGTTGATTACCTAATGAGCAAAGACGGCGGCGCAGCGAAACGCTGGGTACTGCTCGGTACGGACTATGTGTACCCACGTACAACCAACAAGATTTTGCGCGCTTACCTCAAATCCAAAGGTGTAAAAGATTCGGACATCGATGAAAAATACACGCCGTTTGGTCACTCTGACTACCAAACCATCGTGGCTGACGTGAAAAAATTCGCTGCTGGCGGTAAAACGGCTGTGGTATCCACCATCAATGGTGACTCCAATGTGCCTTTCTACAAAGAACTCGGTAACGCTGGCTTGAAAGCTAAAGACGTACCTGTGGTGGCGTTCTCGGTCGGTGAAGAAGAGCTGCGCGGCGTGGACACGAAGCCACTCGTGGGTCATTTGGCTGCTTGGAACTATTTCCAATCGATCAAAAATCCAACGAACGATGCGTTCATCAAAAAGTGGGCTGCTTATGCCAAAGCTAAGGGTATTGCAGGCCATAAAGACAAGCCACTCACCAACGACCCAATGGAAGCAACCTATATTGGCGTGAACATGTGGGCACAAGCCGTGACCAAGGCTAAGTCAACTGACGTGGATAAAGTGATTGCAGCAATGGCGGGTCAAACCTTCAAAGCGCCATCAGGCATCATCAGCAAGATGGACGAAAAAAACCACCACTTGCACAAGTCGGTGTTCATTGGCGAGATCAAGGCTGACGGTCAGTTCAATGTGGTTTGGAAAACACCAGGCCCTGTGAAAGCCAAGCCATGGTCTCCGTACATCGCTGGTAACGACGTGAAACCTGACGAGCCAGTCAAGAAGTAATATCGTCCCTTATGACGTTTAAAAAGTTCTTTGCAACTGGAATACTGGCGGTACTTGGTGCCGCCAGTTTTTTGACCAGCAGCCATGCACTCACCACCGCCGAGGCTACCGCCTTGACTGTCGGTGAGCTAGATGGTCGGGTTGCCGCGTTGTCGCTGGCTGTGCAAACAGCAGACGCCAAAACGGCCGCTTTTATTCAAGCCTTGGCTGACGACAATGTGAAAGTCTCTGATGGCAAAGTATTTGTATTGAAAGACGGCAAAACGACTGACCCCATCACGGGCAGCGAAGTCCCCGCACCCGCATCCCTAGACGATGTGGTGAACAACAACCGCATGCGCGGTGAAATTGATAACGCATTGGCTGCGCTCAAACTGTTCTCTAAAGACGAGAAAGACCGCCGCGCCGCCATCAAGTCTTTGCAGGGCGAAGCCGATGAGAGCAAATTAGGCCTCATTGAAAAAGCCTATGCGGCAGAGACCAACCCACAAATTAAAGCTGAGCTGGGCATGGTTCGCGCCGTGGTGTTGCTGGGTAATTCAGATGTTAAAAAACGTCTGGAGGCCGCACAGTTATTGGCCTCCAGCAATAGTCCCACGACAAAAACGGCCATCTTAGAGCGCCTCAAAACAGAATCTGATGAGGCTGTGAAAGCAGCATTGAAGTCGGCGCTAGCCACTGTTGAAGCAGGTCTTGTCTGGGGTGAGCGACTCGCCGCTATTTTTTCTGGCATCAGCCTTGGATCAATCCTTTTACTCGTCGCGCTTGGCCTTGCGATTACCTACGGCCTGATGGGCGTCATCAACATGGCGCATGGCGAGCTGATGATGATTGGTGCGTACGCCACATATGTGGTGCAAGGCTTGTTTCAAAAATATCTACCTAGTGCTTTTGATTGGTACTTGCTCGCTGCAGTGCCTGTGTCGTTTCTAGCTGCGGCACTTGTGGGCGCGGCTTTGGAGCGTAGCGTGATTCGCTTCTTATATGGTCGTCCTTTAGAAACCTTGCTGGCAACGTGGGGCATTAGTCTGATGTTGATGCAGCTCGTGCGCACGATTTTTGGCGCACAAAACGTTGGCGTTGAAAACCCAAG
>JANXRP010000097.1 GCA_025352965.1 Comamonadaceae bacterium | reverse complement strand
ATTAGCTATCCGCCCGCACATTAGCGGCCTTGGCAACAACGGCCCATTTTTGCTGCTCAGATTTGATAAAGCTTGAGAATTTTTCAATACTACCCCCACCGTCTTCAGCACCATAAAAATCCATACGCTCTTGCACATCGGGCATTGCAAGCACTTTGTTCACGTCTTCATTCATGCGCTGCTGCATGGCGCTTGGCATCTTGCTAGGCCCCATCAAACCATACCAAACAGTCGCTTCAAAGCCTTTGAAGCCCGATTCGTCCATCGTCGGTACATTGGCTTGGCTCTTGGCTCGCTTCAAGCGCGTTTGGGCAATCGCAATGGCTTTGCCACTCTTGACGTGCGGCGCAGCCGAAGTCATGGTCTCAAAGCAATAGTTAACTTGCCCGCCAATCAAATCGACGAGCGCAGGCGCTGAACCGCGATACGGGACATGCAGCGCAAAAATCTGCGCTTGTAGCTTAAACATCTCCAGCGCAAAGTGCTGCGCCGAGCCACCGCCCGCCGATGCAAAACTGAGTTGACCAGGCTTGGTTTTTGCCAGCGCCACAATATCTTTCACCGTTTTGGCAGGCTGATCGACATTGCAAATCAAGAGATTGGGCGTAATGGCGACCATGCTGATGGGCGCAAAATCGCGGATAGCGTCATAGCTCAGCTTTTGCCCCATTGCGGGCGCGAGCGCATGGCTATTGATGTGCGCCATGAGGAGCGTATTGCCGTCACCCGCTTGCTTAGCTACGTAGTCCGCAGCAATCACGCCTGCCGCGCCCGCTTTGTTTTCCACAACAACGGACGTGCCCCACATGGTTTGCAGCTTTTGCCCTACTACACGGGCTAGCGCGTCAGTGCCGCCACCTGGTGGAAATCCCACAATAATGCGCACTGCTCCAGTTGGCAAGGTTTGCGCTGGAACCCAAATGTGCGGGAAAGCTAAGCCAGTGGCTGCGGTTTGAATGAGTGTTCGGCGTTGCATGGAGATTCCTTAAAAGATTCTCGATGCTAGTCGAAGATTAAGCGACCCAGCGCCTCGCGTTACGCCAAAGTTCCATCCACGGGCTATAGGAATCAAGACCGCCTGTTTTTGCTAAATCCGTCCAGCTCATCTGCACGTTTCTAAAGACACGTTCAGGATGCGGCATCATGGCAGTGAAGCGTCCGTCCGCCGTGGTCACGGCTGTTAAGCCGCCCGCGCTACCGTTGGGATTGGCAGGGTACGCCTGCGTGGGCTGACCGTTGCCATCCACAAATCGCATGGCTGGAATCACCAGCCTTGCATCACCGCGGTGGGCAAAATTAGCATAGCCCTCGCCGTGCGCAACGGCAATCGGCAAACGACTGCCCGCCATGCCCGCTAAAAAGAGGCTGGGTGACTCCAAGATTTCGACTTGCGACAACCTCGCTTCAAAGCGTCCACTTTGATTATGTGTAAAGCGCGGCCACGCCTGGGCGCCCGGGATGATATCGGCCAATTCAGCAAACATTTGACAACCGTTACACACGCCCAGCCCAAAGGTATTGCCACGTGCAAAAAAGGCTTCGAACTGATCGCGCAGTTTGGCGTTGAATGTGATGGAGCGCGCCCAGCCCACGCCTGCACCCAACGTGTCGCCGTAGCTAAATCCGCCGCAAGCCACCATGCCGATGAAGTCTGAGAGCTTATGGCGACCTGTTTGTAAGTCGGTCATGTGAACATCGACGGCATCAAAACCAGCGCGTGCGAAAGCCTCTGCCATCTCAATGTGCGAGTTCACGCCTTGCTCGCGCAAAACAGCCACGCGGGGAGTCCCCCCCGCACGGGGGGGTGTCCGCACAGCGGACGGGGGGGAGGACGGGGAGGAATCAGGCAACCATACGTGTAGCCCTTTATCCACAAGGCTTCCAGCACTGGCATGCTCAGAATCGGCACACAAAGGGTTATCGCGCTGCTTTGCAATCTTCCAGCTCACAGCATCCCAAACCTGAAACAAATCCGTCACGCTGGCGCTAAAAATCTTCTTGGTATCACGCCAAATTTGCAGCTCGCCCTTGCCTTCTTCTAAGGTACTGGCGGCCGGTCTAGTCTTGCCAATAAAGTGACTCGTGCTGGACAAGCCATGCTCACGCAAGGTTTGCATCACCGCTGCACGGTCAGTCGTTTTGATTTGCAGAACCACCCCCAACTCTTCGTTAAACAAAGCTTTGATGGTTTGCTCGTGGCGCTGAACCTCTACTTGCTTCGCCCAATTTTTGGCGTCCCCTACATCGTTAGTGCCAAGCAACATATCAACATTGAGTGCGACACCCACATGGCCTGCAAATGCCATTTCAGCAATCGCCGCTAACAAACCTCCATCGCTGCGGTCGTGATACGCGAGAATTTTCCCCTCAAGGCGCAACTGATTCACCGCTTTGACCAAATGCACCAAATCCTCTGGATGGTCTAAATCAGGGGCTTGGTCGCCCACGCTATTCATTGTTTGCGCCAAGACGCAAGCCGCCATCCGCGCTTTGCCGCGTCCCAAGTCGATCAGCAGCAGCGACGTATCAGGCTCAGTTGCATTTAATTGCGGCGTGAGTGTGCCGCGCACATCTGCCAGCGTGGCAAACGCAGTCACGATGAGCGACACGGGTGACACCACTTGCGAGCCATCCACCGCTTTAGAACGCATCGACAGTGAATCTTTACCCACAGGAATCGAAATACCCAGCGCAGGGCACAGTTCCATGCCCACAGCTTTGACTGTCTCGTAAAGCGCTGCATCTTCGCCCACCTCACCACAAGCTGCCATCCAATTGGCGGACAGCTTGACGCGGGACAGCTCCATTGGCGCGGCCAGCAAATTGGTAATCGCCTCCCCGACCGCCATACGACCAGACGCAGGCGCATCCAGCATCGCCAGCGGTGTGCGCTCGCCCATTGCCATCGCTTCGCCCGCAAAGCCCGTGTAATCGGCCAGCGTGACGGCACAATCGGCTACAGGCACTTGCCACGGCCCAACCATTTGGTCGCGATGCGTAAGCCCGCCCACGGTGCGGTCGCCAATGGTGATGAGAAAGCGTTTGGACGCGACTGTTGGATGCGATAACACGTTGATGACAGCATCTTGCAACTTCACATCTGTGAGATTGAGCGGCGCAAATTCACGGTTTTTAGATAACACATCGCGTGTCATTTTGGGAGGTTTGCCCAGTAACACGTTCATGGGCATGTTCACAGCCGTTGTGTTGTCATCCTTCAAAGATAACTCTCGCGCTTGCGTCGTCACTCCCACCACTGCAAACGGGCAGCGCTCGCGCTCGCAAATCGCTTGAAACTGCGCCAGCGACTCGGGGGCAATCGCCAGAACATAGCGCTCTTGGCTCTCGTTGCACCACATCTCCATGGGTGAAAGTCCCGATTCCTCTAGCGGAATGGCAGACAAATCAAACCGCGCCCCACGTTCCGCATCATTGACCAGCTCAGGAAAAGCATTCGATAAGCCACCTGCACCCACATCGTGAATCGCCAAGATGGGATTCAATGCGGCATCAACACTGCCAAGTGCCGAACAGCTAGTTATCACCTCTTGCGCACGACGTTCAATCTCGGGGTTTGCACGCTGCACAGAGTCAAAATCCAGTTCTGCCAAGTTAGCACCGCCCGCCATCGAGCTAGCCGCGCTGCCGCCCATACCAATGCGCATACCAGGGCCGCCCAATTGAATCAAGAGCGAGCCCGTAGGAAATAAAATTTTGTGCGTCAGCTTGGCATCAATTGAGCCAACGCCACCCGCAATCATGATCGGCTTGTGATAGCCATAGTGGCGTGTTTCGCCAGAGGTGTCAGTGACGGTTTGCTCAAATGCGCGAAAGTAACCCGCTAGGTTCGGACGACCAAACTCATTGTTAAACGCCGCACCGCCAAGTGGCCCTTCAATCATGATCTGCATCGGTGTCGCATTGATCGAGCTTGAATCCAGCGAGCTCACCGTAAAGCCCGTCACGCCAGCCTTAGGCTTAGACCCCCTGCCCGTTGCACCCTCATCCCGAATCTCGCCGCCCGCGCCCGTGGCCGCGCCCTGCCATGGCGCAATCGCCGTGGGATGGTTGTGCGTTTCCACTTTCATGATCACGTGACGCTGAATCACGCCATCGCTGTCAGGCATGCCTTCCATGATGGACGAGTTGTCCGAATACGCCACGACGGTGTGCTGCGGCGACACCGCCTCGGTATTGCGAATCATGGCAAACAGCGATTTGTCTTGCTCCGCGCCGTCAATGATGAACTTGGCGTTAAAAATCTTGTGCCGACAGTGCTCAGAGTTCGCCTGCGCAATCATCATCAACTCCACATCGGTCGGGTTACGAGCCAGCTTGGTAAAGGCATCCAACAAATAATCCATCTCGTCAGTGGACAGCGCCAAACCCATACGGGTATTGGCGTCTTCGAGAGACGAAAGACCAGCGCCGAGTATGTCGATGCGCTCCATGGCAACGGATGGCAGCACATCAAACAAGCTGCTCACGCTGTCACGATCAAAGAAAACCGACTCCGTCATGCGGTCGTGTAACAGCGCAGAAATTGCCTGCAAAGCCTTATCCGACAAGGGCTTAGAGGCATTGATGTGGAACTCGATCACGCGCTCAACGCGCTGCAAACTGCTGGCGGCAATGCCG
>JANXRP010000083.1 GCA_025352965.1 Comamonadaceae bacterium | reverse complement strand
TTCGAAAACTGGCCATGGGACCTGAATATCTTGGCGCGTTTACGATTGGTGATCAATTATTATGGGGTGCCGCAGAGCCATTACGCCGTATGCTGCGCATACTCCTACAATCCGCCGTATGAAAAAAATCGCTTGCTCGGGTAGTTTGATTCTTGCCTTGGGGCTGACCATCAGCCTCAACGCCCAAGCACTCACGCTAGGGCGGCTCAGTGTGCTTTCATTTTTAGGGCAACCTTTGGTCGCTGAAATTGAGGTGCCAGAGATTTCGCCAGAAGAATCTAATTCTTTGCGCGTAGGAATTGCAAATGCCGAAGCATTTAAATCGGCTGGTCTCGATTACTCGGCTACGGTGGCCGAGCTCACTGTCACTGGTAAACGCCGCGCCGATGGACGTGCGATCTTGGAAGTGCGCGGCAATCAACCAGTCACGGCGCCGTTTGTTGACTTGGTTCTAGAGATTACTTGGAATGCGGGACGCATGTTGCGCGATTACACCGTGCTGCTTGATCCACCTGCAACGCCAAATCAAGCTTTGACAGTGCCTGCACCAACCCTGCCGATGTTATCGTCAAGCAGTAGCGCATTGCCCGTGGCTGCAGGTCCGATAGTGGCAACACCCGTAGCTGAGTTCACTGTTAAAACGCAAAGTGAAGAGTCTGAGTTGCGAGCCAAGCGAGCGGTACCGGTCAAAGCCAACCCGCGCAGCAAGGAACGATTAAAAACTAAAAAAGGTGATACGGCTGCTGCTATTGCTGCGGCGAATAAGCCGGAGGGTGTTTCACTTGATCAAATGCTAGTTGCGATGCTGCGCAGCAATCCTCAAGCATTTGTTGATGGCAATGTGAATCGTTTAAAGGCGGGCGTGGCCATAGATATGCCAACGGCTGAAGAAGCCTCGGCAACCAAGGCGCGAGAAGCAAAAAACAACATCCAAGCACAAGCGCGCGACTTTAATGATTACCGCAAAAAATTAGCCAATAACGCGACTGCAAATTTAGACAAAGAGTCGGGTCGCAATGCGTCGGGTAAAGTGGTTGCCAAAGTGCAAGATAAACAAGGCGCTGCACCGACGGATGATCGCCTCACTCTGGCCAAGCCAACGCAAGCAGCCAAGGCTAATGCTGCAGAAGACAAGATTGCAAAAGAACGCGCAGCGGCGGATGCTGCGGCAAGATCGTCTGAACTCAATAAAAATATTAGCGAACTTAGTAAATTAGCAGCAGGAACTACACCAGTACCTATCACAGCAGCGGTAGCCACGCCGCCTGCGGCAGCACCACCAGCGATATCGCCTGCGGCGATCGTTTCGGCCCCTAGTGTTGCTAGTCCTGTTGCTTTACCTGCGTCCGCACCGCGACCTTTGCCTTTGCCGCCACAACCTGAGTCATCATTGCTAGATCAGGCTTTAATGAATCCGTTGGCGTTACCTGCTGCGGGTGTCGCTAGCGTCGTGCTTTTGCTTGTGGCATTGATGGCAGTGAGATACCGTAGGCGCGCACGGGCTTTTAGTGCAACACAAGATTCAACTATTAGTTTCTCCCCCACACGTCAGCCACCAACCGATACGATTTTTGGACCTATGGGCGCTAGTGAGGTCGATACGCAGGAAACACTTGCGCACGATGCCAGTACCACGATGGTATACGCGCCGAGTCAGCTCTCAACCGTTACAGGCGATGTCGACCCGATCGCAGAGGCCGATGTTTATTTGGCCTACAACCGTGATGTTCAGGCCGAGGAAATTTTGAAAGAAGCAAAGCGTCATGCACCCAAACGTACAGATGTCCAAGTTAAGCTTTTAGAGATTTATGCCAAGCGCCAAGATATCGATGCTTTTGATACGGGTGCACAGGAGCTTCATTTATTAACAGATGGCGAGGGGGATGACTGGTCAAAAGCCCGTATGTTGGCGCGAGATATTGGATCTGCGCATTCGCTATTTAAGGTGACTGGTTCCGCATTTGCCGAGACTGCTCCTGCCAGTCAAGCTGCCTATAACAACAATAGTCTTTCATTCGTACCTCAACCTACGACGATCAATCTATCTGCATCGGCACCCTCTGTCATTCCAGAGCCACATACAGGCAGCGGTTTGATTGATTTTGATTTGAGCTCTTTAACACTTGATTTGCCGACACATCCAACAGAAGAAGATCCTAAACTTGCGCTTGCTGACGAATACCTGTCGATTGGCGATAAGGCAGGAGCTAGAGCGCTTATTGAGGAAGTGATTCATCAAAACGCTCATCCACAAACTGTGGCACTCGCGCATCAGATGCTTGCGCGGCTAGGTTGAAGTCTTTTGCGCTGGGCTTTAGGCGTTAGTTATCTAGGTACGGGCTATCACGGCTGGCAAAGTCAAGCGGATGGTCTGACCGTTCAAGACAAATTAGAGGCCGCACTCAACTTATTTGCCGACACAACGACGCAGACTCGCATTCACACGTTGTGTGCAGGGCGTACTGACTCAGGTGTTCACGGCCACATGCAAGTGGTGCATTTCGATACGGATGTCATGCGTGACGCCTCCTCTTGGGTGCGCGGTACTAATACACATCTACCCAAAGACATTGCCGTGCAATGGGCAAAAGAAGTGCCGCGCGAGTTCCATTGCCGCGGTAGTGCCATCACGCGGCGCTATGCCTATGCGCTGTTAGAGTCGCATGTACGTCCTAGCGTTGACGCAGGACGAGTGGGGTGGGCACATCGTCCGCTGCAGCTAGAGCCGATGCGGCTTGCAGCGAACTATTTGCTTGGAGAGCATGATTTCAGCTCGTTTCGCGCTTCGCAGTGCCAAGCGTTATCGCCTATCAAAAACTTATTGAGCATTGAAATCGCCTGCCGAGGTGAGCGCGATCAAGATCACGGGCAGCGGTATTGGCACTTTGAGTTTGAGGGGAATGCCTTTTTGCATCACATGATTCGTAATATCATGGGTTGCCTCATCACCGTGGGGCAGGGTGCAGAGCCTCCTCTGTGGATGAAAACTGTGTTGGATGCCAAAAGTCGCAAAGTCGCCGCGCCCACGTTTCCACCTGATGGGCTCTACTTTTTAGGCCCAACTTACGATGCAAAATGGGGTTTGCCCACCACGCCTTTATTTGCTTACGGACTGATATGACAAAAATCAAAATTTGCGGACTGACCAGAGAGCAAGACGTCGATGCGGCTGTACTTGCAGGTGCAGATGCGATTGGTTTTGTGATGTTTGACAAAAGCCCAAGAGCGGTATCTATTGATCGCGCCGCCCTGCTTGCCAAGCGTTTACCGCCTTTTGTGACACCTGTTCTACTTTTTGTCAACGAGCTGCAGGTCAATATCCATAAGGCCTGCGAGGCCATCCCGACTGCGCTTTTACAGTTTCATGGTGACGATGACGTGGAAACGCCCGAGTTTTGCGCATCGCTCAAACGGCCTTTCATGAAAGCAGCGCGTATTCCTATTGGAGAGGAAACTAGCTTTGACCTCGTAAAATACGCAGTGCGCTATAAAGAAACCTCCGCGATCTTGCTGGACACGCTGGTCACAGGTTATGGCGGCGCAGGTAAAACATTTAACTGGAACGCATTCAATTGGTCACAGCTTTCAACAAACGTCAGCCTTCCCCTCGTTTTGAGTGGTGGATTGACGCCTGCAAATGTCATCCAAGGCATAGCCCTCGTTAAACCGTGGGCGGTGGATGTCAGCTCGGGCGTTGAAGCTGCGCGGGGCATCAAAGACTCACAAAAAATAGCTGACTTTGTAGCAGCGGTCAAACAGGCCGACAGCAGCCTCAGGTCAATAGACTTTTGATCATTCTTTATTTCCTTATGTACGCTTACCAACAACCCGATAGCACAGGCCACTTTGGCCCTTACGGCGGCAGTTTTGTTTCTGAGACATTGACTCATGCCATCAACGAGCTCAAAGATGCTTATGCCAAATACCAGCACGACCCAGAATTCATTCGTGAATTTAAGTACGAGCTTGCCAATTACGTAGGCCGTCCGTCTCCCGTTTACCACGCGGCACGCATGAGCCAAGAGATGGGTGGCGCGCAAATCTATTTAAAACGCGAAGACTTGAATCACACGGGCGCACACAAAATTAACAACACCATTGGTCAAGCGATGCTGGCCAAGCGCATGGGCAAGCCGCGCATCATTGCCGAAACGGGCGCAGGGCAGCACGGTGTGGCGACAGCGACGATTTGCGCTCGCTATGGTCTCGAGTGCATTGTGTATATGGGATCCGAAGACATCAAACGCCAAAGCCCGAACGTGTACCGCATGAAGCTTTTGGGTGCAACGGTTGTGCCCGTGGAGTCGGGCAGCAAAACCCTGAAGGATGCTTTAAACGAAGCTTTGCGCGACTGGGTGACCAATGTTGAGAACACCTTCTACATCATTGGCACGGTGGCAGGACCACACCCGTATCCGATGATGGTGCGTGACTTTCAAAGCGTAATTGGCGAGGAATGCCTCACGCAAATGCCCCAGCATTTGGCGCATCTGGGTACGGACAAGCAGCCCGATGCGGTTGTGGCATGCGTAGGTGGCGGCAGCAATGCCATGGGCATCTTCTACCCCTACATTCAGTTTGAGAACACACGTTTGATTGGTGTGGAAGCGGCGGGACTTGGCATTGAGACGGGCCGACACGCCGCGTCCATCTCTGGCGGTACGCCTGGTGTATTACACGGTAACCGTACGTATTTGCTGCAAGACAACAACGGGCAAATCATCGAAACGCACTCCATCAGCGCGGGACTCGACTATCCAGGTGTCGGCCCCGAGCACGCTTGGTTGCATGACATTGGCCGTGCCGAGTATGTTGGCATTACGGACGACGAGGCATTGAAGGCATTTCACTATTTATGCCGTGTCGAGGGGATCATCCCTGCACTGGAATCGAGTCATGCTGTGGCACACGCCATGAAGTTGGCAAAAACCATGCGCAAAGACCAATCCATCCTCGTTTGCCTGTCGGGTCGTGGCGACAAAGACATTAATACCGTTGCTGATTTAGAGAGTAAGAGTTAATCCATGAGCCGAATCAAAAGTACTTTCGAAGCGCTACAAAAGCAAGGCCGCAAGGCGCTGATTCCCTATGTGACGGCAGGTTTTCCGTTTGCCAATATCACGCCAGCGCTGATGCATGGCATGGTGGAAGCAGGCGCAGATGTGATCGAGCTGGGAGTTCCCTTCAGCGACCCGATGGCCGATGGGCCTGTGATTCAAAAAGCAGGTGAGCGTGCTTTGGCGCTTGGCATTGGCATGGTGCAGGTGCTCGCAATGGTGGCGCAATTCCGCAAAGATGACGATAAAACGCCAGTTGTGTTGATGGGCTACGCTAATCCAGTCGAGAAATACGATTTGGTGCACGGCAAGGGCGCTTTTATTCGTGACTCTGCTGCGGCTGGCGTGGACGGCGTCTTGGTCGTGGACTACCCGCCAGAAGAGTGCGAGCAGTTCGCTGCCGATCTGCGAGCTCACAACATGGATTTGATCTTTTTGCTAGCGCCAACATCGACAGATTCGCGTATGGCATTGGTGGGACGCATTGCCAGCGGCTATGTTTACTACGTCTCGCTCAAAGGCGTGACGGGTTCTGGCGCGCTCGATACCGATGCGGTCGCAAGCGCGATTCCTCGAATCAAGGCGCACGTCAGTATCCCTGTTGGCGTGGGCTTTGGTATTCGCGATGCTGCCACGGCGCGTGCTATTGGCGATGTGTCGGATGCAGTCGTGATTGGTACAAAAATCATTCAATTGTTAGAAGATCAGTCACATGAAAAAGTGGTGCCGACAGCGGTGCAGTTTTTGCGTGAAATCCGAGCCGCACTCGATAAGGAATAAGTCATGTCTTGGTTATCGTCCAAAATTCTCGGCAACAAAATCGATGCGTCAGATGCAGTCGAGCGCCGTAGCGTCCCTGAAGGTTTATGGTTCAAATGCGCATCTTGCGAAGCCATTTTGTACAAAACAGATTTAGAAAAAAGTCAAAACGTTTGTCCAAGCTGTTCGCACCACATGCGGATTGGCGCAAGAGCAAGGCTTGATCAGTTCTTAGATCCCGTGGGAGCATCTGCATCGCACCGCGAAGAAATCGGTGCGGAAGTCACACCGATTGATCCACTTAAATTTACTGACTCACGCAAATATCCCGTGCGCATTAAAGAAGCGCAAAAAGCGACTTCTGAAACCGATGCGCTGGTGGTGATGTCGGGTGCGGTGATGGGTATACCACTTGTGGTGGCGTGCTTCGAGTTCGAATTTATGGGCGGATCTATGGGCTCTGTGGTAGGCGAGCGTTTTGTACGGGGTGTCGAATTCGCAATCAAAAATAAGCTCCCTTTTGTCTGCTTTACCGCCACGGGCGGTGCGCGGATGCAAGAAGGTTTGCTCAGTCTCATGCAAATGGCCAAAACGAATGCAGCGCTCACGCGTCTCGCCAAAAAGAAGCTGCCTTACATCAGCGTCTTAACTGATCCCACCATGGGCGGCGTGAGTGCAGGGTTTGCTTTTTTAGGTGACATTGTCATTGCTGAGCCTAAAGCACTGATTGGCTTTGCAGGTCCACGCGTGATTGAAAACACGGTTCGTGTCAAGCTCCCTGAAGGCTTTCAGCGTGCAGAGTTTTTGATGCAAAAAGGTGCTGTGGACATGATCGTGGATCGTCGCCAATTGCGCCAAACCATCGCCAATTCACTTGCCATGCTTCAGCGCCTACCTGCTGAATCGGTTCAATCCGTTTAAAAATAAAAACTATGACTGACATCGTTCTAGACACTAATCAACTCATCGCCGAGCGCCGCGAGAAGCTCAAAGCCATTCGTGCGAGTGGCAATATTGCATTTCCGAATGACTTCAAGCCAAAACACAAGGCCGAAGCGCTTTTTGAGAAGTACGACGGAGTCGAAAAAGATGAGTTGAAGCCTATGGCGGTTGAAGTGTCGGTCGCGGGCCGCATGATGCTCAAGCGCGTGATGGGCAAGGCCAGTTTTGCGACGTTGCAAGATTCGTCGTTTGGCACGTCTAACGGTCATATCCAAATTTATGTGACTAGCGACTCTATTGGCGCGGATGCGCACGATGCCTTCAAACATTGGGATTTGGGTGACATCGTGGCTTGTACAGGCACACTATTCAAAACCAAAACAGGTGAGTTATCGGTTCATGCAACCCAAGTAAGGTTGCTAACCAAGGCATTGCGTCCCATGCCCGACAAGTTCCACGGCGTAGCGGATCAAGAAGTGAAATATCGCCAGCGATATATTGACCTCATGACGGATGTTGAAACACGCAAACGCTTTATGGCAAGGTCAAAAGCCGTGGCGTCGATTCGCGACTTTATGCTTCAGCACGAGTTTTTAGAAGTCGAAACGCCGATGCTGCACCCGATCCCAGGCGGAGCTAATGCCAAGCCGTTTAAGACGCACCACAATGCGCTAGACCAAGAAATGTTCCTGCGCATTGCGCCTGAGCTGTACTTGAAGCGCCTAGTGGTGGGTGGATTTGACCGCGTGTTCGAGATCAATCGCAACTTCCGCAACGAAGGCATCAGCGTTCGCCACAACCCCGAGTTCACCATGATGGAGTTCTACGCAGCGTATTGGAACTACCAAGACTTGATGACGTTTACCGAGGACTTGATTCGCCATGCCGCGATGAAAGCTGTGGGCACACTGCAACTCACCTACGCACATCAAGGTGTTGAGAAGCCAGTGGATTTGGCGCAGCCATTTGAACGCATCACCATCCGCAATGCCATCGTGAAATACACCGATGCGGGTATGAATGTGGACGATGCGGTTTGGCTCATCGAAGCACTTAAAAAGCTCGGCTTTAAAGAAGAGAAAGACCGATTGAGCACGCGTAGCCTCGCAAGCCTTCAAGTGCTGTATTTTGAAGAAACAGTGGAAGAAAAGCTCTGGCAGCCAACCTTCATCATGGAGCATCCAACCGAAATTTCGCCACTTGCGAGGGCTAGCGATAGTAATCCCGAAATCACCGAGCGCTTTGAGCTCTATATTACGGGGCGCGAATTTGGCAATGGTTTCTCCGAACTCAATGATGCCGAAGAACAAGCGGCTCGTTTTCAAGCACAGGCAAACGCCAAAGACGCAGGCGACGACGAAGCCATGTACTACGACCAAGACTTTGTTCGCGCCTTGGAGTACGGTTTGCCACCAACGGGTGGCTGCGGTATTGGCATTGATCGATTGATGATGCTGCTAACAAACAGCGCCAGCATTCGTGATGTGATTTTGTTTCCTGCTCTAAAACGCGAAATTTAAGCGAGAAAGTTAATCATGCGTGTGCTCATTCTTGGTGCCAGTGGTTTAATCGGTCGCGGTGTTTTGCGTGAGTGCTTGCAAGATAGCGATGTCTCTGAAGTCAAGCTGGTTGGGCGTTCCAAGATAGATTCCGCGTTTCATGTTCCAACGACTAAGCTATCTGAATTAGTCATGCCTGACATGTTTGATTACTCAAAAGTGGAGTCAGAGCTATCTGGATTCGACGCTTGCTTTATTTGTCTTGGCATTGCTGCCAAAGACATGAGCAATGAAGCGCAGTATGAGCGCATCACCTATACGTTAACTATGGCTGCGGCTGAAACCCTAGCAAAGTTAAATCCCAACATCACCATCACCTATGTGTCGGGCGCGGGTACTAACGGTACAGCCCAAAGCAAAAGTCTTTGGATGCGTGTGAAAGGTAAAACGGAACAAGCACTGTTAGCCCTTCCCATCAAACAAGCCGTGATGTTTAGACCGCTGGTAGTACAGGCCATGAACGGTGAAATCGCCAAAAATGGGCTTTACCAAGTCGCGTTTTTGCTCGCAACGCCTGTGATGTCAATCGCCCGTAGGCTTATGCCAAAGCGCATTGTCACGACCGAGCAAATGGGACGAGCCATGCTGTCCGTTGCTAAGCGAGGCAGTGATAAACGTGTGCTAGAGAGCGCTGATATTGCACAGTTTTAGAATCGCACCATGTTATTTGCACTCGATATTGGTAACTCTCGCTTGAAATGGGCGCTCTACGAAGCACCCCATTCAGCAAGCCCGATCGTGGCACAGGGTGTTTGTTTTTTGGAAAACATTGAGCAATTAGCAGAAAACGATTGGGCAAACCTGCCTGCTCCCACAAATATCTTAGGCTGCATCGTCGCTGGTGACGCTATTAAAGGTCGTGTCAAAGAGCAGCTTGATATTTGGGAGGCAACGCCACGGTGGGTCGTCTCCAGCGAGTCTGAGGCGGGCGTGGCCAATGGCTATGACTCGCCCATGCGACTTGGCAGTGACCGCTGGGTCGCCATGATAGGTGCACGGCAAAGGGCTATCCAGCAAGGCTTTGCGAGCAAGCCATTGATAGTTGTGATGGTCGGTACGGCCGTGACAGTTGAAGCCATAGATCCATCGGGAAAGTTTTTGGGTGGCTTCATCATTCCAGGTCATGGCATCATGCTTAAAGCTTTAGAGTCAGGCACGGCGGGGCTACACGTTCCTACGGGCGATGTCGTGCCATTCCCCACCAACACCAGCGATGCATTGACCAGCGGTGGCACCTATGCGATTGCGGGTGCAGTTGAACGAATGGTGCAGCATATGCGCGAGCGTTTTGGACAAGAGCCGCATTGCATCATGACGGGCGGGGCGGGTTGGAAAATGGCGCCTAGCATGAGCACACCATTTGAGTTGGTAGACAACCTCATTTTTGATGGCTTGCTGGCCATTGCCGAACAGCGCTTCGGCCAAAAGCTAGGCGCTTAAAGCTTTGCAAGGCGCTCAAGCGCTAGGTTGAGCGTTGCATCTTGCTTGGCAAAACAAAACCGAACCACGCGCTGATCGAATCCATCACCATAAAAGGCTGACAATGGAATCGCCGCTACGCCGATTTCAGTCGTGAGCCATTTGCAAAATTCTGCTTCTGATAAATCCGATACTTCAGTAATGTCCACGCACTGAAAGTAACTGCCTTCGGATGGCAGAATTTTGAACTTGGTTTTTGCCAATCCAGTACGAAACAACTCCCGTTTCTTTTGGTAAAAAACAGGCAAGTTAAGGTAAGGCTCTGGATTTGCCAAATAGGCCGCCAAGCCATGCTGGACGGGCGTGTTAACAGTGAAGACGTTAAATTGATGTACCTTCCTAAACTCCGTCGTGAGGCTAGCAGGCGCGCATACTGTGCCAACTTTCCAGCCCGTCACGTGGAAGGTTTTGCCAAAGCTAGAGACGATGAAGGCTCGATCTGCCAGCCCTGCAAATCTGGCCGCGCTTTGATGCGTGTTGCCATCAAACACCATGTGTTCATACACCTCGTCGCTTATTAAAAAGATGTTGGTCGGCTCCAAAATGTCTTGCAGCTTGCGCATTTCGGCTTCGGTCCAAATGGTCGCGCTAGGGTTGTGCGGTGAGTTGATCAAAATGGCGCGAGTCTTGGGCGTGATGGCTGCGCTGATCTTGTCAAAGTCAGGGCGGAAGGTTTTTGGTGTGAGGGGCACACGGACAACGACTCCGCCCGCCAGTTCGATATTAGGCACGTAGCTGTCGTAGCAGGGCTCTAAAACGATAACCTCGTCGCCTGCTTGCACAATAGCCAAAATGATGGTGATGATGCCTTGCGTGGCACCGGCTGTAACTGTGATTTCGCTATTCGCATCAAAACGCTTGCCGTGCAGCGACATCACCTTATCGGAAACTGCTTGGCGCAGTGCAGGGATGCCCACCATGGGTGGATATTGATTCAGGCCTTGCTGCATGGCGCTTGTGACGGCATCAACCAATTTGGGGTCGCAATTAAAGTCGGGGAAGCCTTGCCCAAGATTCACGGCATTTTTCTCTGCGGCGAGGGCCGACATCACGGTAAAAATAGTCGTGCCAACGGCGGGCAGTTTGGTTTGAATGGCAGGGGTGGTCATGCTAGGGCTTTATCAATGTCAGATTTGGAGAGATCGGGCGCAAGCGCCATCGCAAAAGAATAGACGAAATTACGCAGATAAGCACCGCGTTTGAAGGCAATTCTAGTAATATTTTTACCAAACAAATGGCCTGCAGGCCTTATCTGGAGGGGCTTAGTGGGCATGCTCATTTCATCCCGTATCGCCATTTCGGCCAAGATGCCAACGCCCATGCCAGACGCCACATAGGTCTTAATCACGTCGGAATCAATGGCTTCTAGGGCAATGCGCGGATGCAGCTTGGCAGCATGGAAAGCCGCATCAATTTTGGTGCGCCCCGTAAATGTGGGGTGATAGGTAATCAACGGATATGCCGCCAAATCAGCTAGCGAAATTTGCTTTTTTAAAACTAGCGGATGGTCTTCTGGCATCACCAGCATGTGCTGCCATTCATAACAGGGAAGGGTGACCAGCTCAGAGTAATCCGCCAACGACTCCGTTGCAATGCCGATTTCGGCGGTTTCATCAATCAGCATTCGGGCGACTTGGTTCGGATTGCCTTGATGCAGACTGACATTGACCTTGGGAAACTCGGCTCGCAAACGGCTAATTGGCGCTGGCAGCACATACCTTGCCTGCGTATGTGTGGTCGCAATGCTGAGCGTGCCACTATCCTCGGCGGTGTATTGCTCACCAATACGGCGTAGGTTACCCAGCTCGCGCATGATGATTTCAACCGTTTTTAGAACCTCTTGGCCTGGCTCGGTTAAGGCTTTGATACGTTTGCCATGCCGCACAAAAATATCAATACCCAACTCTGCTTCCAATTCCAAGATGCTTTTGGACACCCCGGGTTGGCTTGTGTGCAGCGCTTTGGCGGCCAGGGTGAGGTTGAGACCACGCCTAGCGACTTCTTGAACAAAGCGGAGTTGATGTAAATTCATGCAAATTTAATGGCTTTTAAACTTAACCTGTATTGCGAAGTCCAGCTGCTATCCCATTGATAGTCATATGAATTCCTAGTTTTACTCTATCGTCAGCTTTACCCGCACGATAGCGTTTCATCAGCTCGACTTGGAGGTGATGTAGCGGATCTATGTAGGGGAATCGGTGTTCGATCGAACGGGCTAAAGAAGGGTTGCCTGCTAGGCGTTTCTTTTGTCCTGTGATGAGATGTAGCGCTTCTTGGGTGCGAAGCCACTCGCTTTGCATGAGGCCAAAAATTTTGTCACGAAGCCGCTTATTTGACACCAACTGTGCGTAGTGTGCCGCTAATGCTAGGTCGCTTTTTGCCAGAACCATATCTAAATTAGAGAGCAGGGTACTGAAAAATGGCCAATCACGGTACATGCTGCGTAGCAAGGCAACATTCGATTTGTCCGCGCTCATATCCATCACAGCACTGCCAAAACCGTACCAGCCTGGCAAAGACATACGGCATTGTCCCCAGCTAAAACTCCATGGAATGGCACGCAAATCCTCAATCGCCTGATTCGCCTTACGTGAGGCAGGGCGCGAGCCGATATTGAGCTCGGCAATTTCACGAATCGGCGTGGCACTAAAAAAGTAATCACTAAACCCTGTCGTCTCGTAGACCAAGTTACGGTAAGCCTTCATACTGATATCTGAGAGCGTCTGCGCCATGTCTAAAAAGTCGTTTGAGACGACATGCGTTGGCGGCAACAAGCTTGCTTCTAGTGTCGCAGCAACCAAGGTCTCCAGATTTCGCCGTCCCAGGTCAGGATTGGCGTACTTGGAGCCAATAACTTCGCCTTGCTCAGTCAGGCGAATTTGACCTCGCACGGTACCTTGCGGCTGCGCCAAAATCGCTTGATAGCTGGGGCCACCGCCGCGTCCCACCGTTCCGCCGCGACCATGGAACATCCGTAGCCGAATCGGTTTTTTAGGGTAAATCGTGTCAAACAGTGCTCGGATAGCCACTTCTGCACTATAGAGTTCCCAGTTGCTGGTAAAAATGCCGCCATCTTTATTGCTGTCGCTATAGCCCAGCATGATGTCTTGCTCGCTGTACTGATGTGCCGCGCCGCGCTGCACCATCGTCAAGATGCCGGGCAGGGCGTAAAAATCTCGCATGATCGGCGCTGCTTGACGCAAATCTTCAATCGTTTCAAAGAGCGGTACGACGATTAAATCTGCGCAGCCTGCTGTCGCACTTGCCGCACTTACGCCATCTAGCGTGCCTTGAAACAACCCCACTTCTTTTTGCAGCACCAACACTTCGAGCAAATCACTCACGCTTTCTGTGTGGCTGATGATGTAGTGCCGAATCGCCTCTGGGCCCAACTCTCGGCGTAATTTGTAAGCCATTTCAAAAATACCGATTTCGCTTTGCGCCAGCTCTGAGAGCGCGGTATACGGCACACGCAGTGGCCGAGGGTCATTGAGCGCTTGCAAAAGTAGGGCGCGCTTGGCCGATTCATCAAGTGCGAGGTAGTCTTTGCATGGCCCTGCGCCTGCCATCAATTCAGCCACCACAGCGGCGTGCTTGTCCGAGCTTTGACGCAAATCGACCGTTGCAAGGTGGAAACCAAACACCTGAACTGCCCTGATGAGCGGATGCAGCCGATAGCCAGCCAGTACCGTGTCATGGTTGGCAATTAGCGAGTTTTCAATCGTTTGCAAATCAGCCAGAAACTCAAGCGGCGACGAATAAGCGTTTTGCGGTTTCACCGCGTGGCGCGAAGCCTCACCGCCCGTCAGATTGGCAAGGCTAGCCGCCAAGCGTGCATAAATACCAATCAAAGCACGGCGGTAGGGCTCATCACGGCGATGTTCGCTGGTATCAGGCGAGCTATCGGCAAGCTGCTGCATGGCCGGTGTTATGTCTACCAACATCGTAGAGAGCGAGAGTTCGCCGCCTAAATAATGCACCTCGGTCAGATAGTGACGCAGCACCAATTCACATTGGCGGTGCAGGGCGTAATCCAGCGTCGCCTTGTTCACATTGGGATTGCCATCGCGGTCGCCGCCCATCCACTGACCCATGCGCAAAAAGGGCGCGAGAGGCTTGGTTTGCCCTAAATAGCTTTCCAAAGCGCCGTAGAGTTTGGGAATTTCACGCAAAAAAGTCGATTCGTAGAAGGAGAGCGAGTTATCCACTTCGTCTTCAACCGTGAGCTTGCTCAAGCGCAGTAGGCGAGTCTGCCAAATTTGCAGCACCAAGACGCGGATACGCGCTTCATTAGCTGCCAAGGCCTTAGGTGCAAGCGCATCACGGGGTTGCTGCAAGGCCACAATCTCGTCTCGATCCATCAAGAGTTTGGCAATTGCGCGTTCAGCGTCCAAAACGCTTTTACGCTGCACTTCGGTAGGATGAGCCGTTAAAACGGGCGAGATGTAGGCATCCGATAAAAATTGCGCAATCGTGCTGTGCGAGACCCTCGCTGCATCCAGGCGTTTGAGTGAGCTATCAAGGCTGCCCGCACGTACGCTTCCTGCACGGTCATGCACCAGTCCTCGGCGTAAGTGATGCTGATCTTCCGCAAGATTGACCAAATGGCTGAAATAGGTGAACGCCCTAATCACCTGTACGGCTTGGTCGCTGGTTAGCGATTTGAGTAGCTTGGTGATGCTGACCTCTGCTGCTGGATCAGGATTGCGCCGAAAGGCAACCGACTGCAAACGAATCTGCTCGACCAACTCATAAGCGGGGAGACCATCTTGCTCACGAATGATGTCGCCCAAGATCTTCCCGAGTAATCGAATATTTTGTTTCAGTGGTAGATCTTTGTTATTTAACATAATATAAATTGTGTTCTTTAAATTAAGGAGTTAACTTTAGGTTTTCGTTAAAGATGTTTGTATTCATTTGTAATTTTCTAAATTTAGTGTTTGACCAATCTTGCGCCATATCTTTGTAACGACTAGAAAAAACTAATCCACTTTGTCCTGTTTGATAAATGAATTCAGATTTTTCTAAGTCTGCTAAGTCGTAGATGGCACGTAGCGATGCTGCATGACGATTGGCAAATGGGCGGTCTGCCTCGTTCAAATAATACTGTCCTACGTTGGGCGTAAATGGATCGCCAACACTGGGCACCGTGACCGTAAAGAAGTTCTTGAGTACGGGTACGTTACTAAACGGCTTGTGACCAGAGAATGCTACGTGCATCTTGCCCCAGCTCCAAAGGCTGACATCTTTGCCGTAGAGATCGCCGAGTTTGTTCAAAGTGGCATCAAAAGCAGCCGTATAGCGCTCAGCACAGGTTTGTGGTGCACACCAAGCTTTATTGCCTTTGCCTTGGTCCGCAGCAATGATTTCTTCGATACCTTGGCGAAATTGACGTTTGCCATACAGGTTTTTAAGTTTTGCCGCGCCTAATTTATCACCCAAGACCGAACGTGTCAGCTCGTCCACCCATAAATTAACGACCGTACCAGCGGCGGTTTCTTTAGACATCAAACCATCGTAGTTTTTAAGCTGTGCTTGTACAGCAGCAGCCATTGGGTGGTCGGATTGAATCGCTTTGATAGTTGGAAGCAACTTTTGTGCTGCCAATGAGGTGTGGTCGTTTAAGACCGATTTAACCGTGTCTGACGTGTGTTTAGGCGTTGCTGCGAGTAATGTTTCGATACGGTCGTAGCGATAAGACTGCGCCCAGTCTTGCCCAATGAAAAATGGGTAATCGTTCGCATGAATTTTTTGATTGGCCGTCACGTGCCAGCCTTTTTTATCAATGGCAGCATGTCGCACTTCGGGCGTTTGCGCATAGGGCAACCAGCCCGCCCAGTCGTATTTAGCGTCCCAGCCCAAGCTTGGAGCCATGCCCTTGATGTCGTCGAAACTGCTGCGAAGCGGCATTTTTCCCGCAGCTTTGTACATGGTTTGCCCTGTCGTATCGGCCATCACGATGTTTTGTGTCGGCGAGTGATTGGTACTGTACGCTTGCTCTAAGTCTTTGATTGTCTTAGCTTGCATCACTTGGGTGGCCGCCACGATGGTGAGGTTATCTGCATCTAGCGCAGCCCAGCGCAGCGCCACAGCGTATTTGGCTTTGTTCAAAATCGGCTCGTAAGCACTTTGCGCATCGCTCACCACAGGGCCGTGCCGAGTGCTGCGCACCGTGTACTTCACGTCAGGCTGCTTTTTGACCTTAATGACCTCCTCGCGCTCGGTAAACGTCGAAAAGCCTGTGGGCGTGCGATATTGTTTCGGGTTGGCAGGGTTAATTTGTTCCAAATACAAGTCTTGCGAATCAGGCCCCGTATTGGTAAACCCCCATGCCGCAGTGGGTGTACGGCCCAAAATCACAAACGGCAAACCTGGCAAGGTCGCACCAATGGCATCAACTTCGGGTGATTTGAGGTGTGCAAAGTACCAGACAGCAGGTGCGCTCAAAGCCAAATGGGGATCGTTAGAGAGCAGCGGCTTGCCTGATGCGGTACGGCTGCCAGAGATCACCCAATTGTTAGAGCCACGGCTGTCAATCTGTCCAAGGCTCGCGGCCCAGTCGTTGATGTCTTTGCCTAAAGCATCACCAAGCGTACTGCTCAAAGCCACATCCAGCTTGGCTTGGCGAGCTGCAGTTTTAGGCGATGGTTTGGCAAATACATCTAAATCTTTGTACAGCTTGGCCAAATCAACTTTAGTTGCTGGCGCGTCGCCTGTATAGGCGGGCATCATTTGCCACAGCTCTTGTGTGGAGAGCACCTGCAAACTAGAAAAACGCGCAAATTCTGCGCCCCAATTGCCACCCAAATCAAGCGCCATCATCAGCGCCCAGCCCACGCTGTCCGTGGCTTCCCACTTGCCAGGCTTGGTGCCCAAAATGTAAAATTCTGGCGGCAGCGCTTGGTTGCTGGTGGCATGAAAGCCATTAATACCCTCGGCATAGGCTTGCAACGCCGCTTTCACATCGGCAGGATAGTTAGCGTATTGCGCCTTGGCTGCTTGCACAATGCCCAGTGTGCGCATCAGTTTATCGGTCTCTAACGTCGCACCACCCAAAATTTCGGATAACTCGCCATGCATGACACGGCGGTTGAACTCCAGCTGCCAACTGCGCTCTTGTGCGTGCGTGTAGCCCATGGCACGCCAAACATCGAGTGTATTTTTGGCTTCGATATGCGTGACATCCGACAGATCACGCCTGATACTGACCTCCCCGATAAGCCCAGCCAGCTTGGCTTCGCCGCTGAGTGTCGGAAATGATTTGTAGATATAAATGGCGAGCGCCAAAACAATCAGTAGCAATAAAACGGCAATGAATTTGCCAAAACGCGCAAGCCAAATTTTCATTTTTATCTCCAGTTTTAATATCTAAAGCTCGTCCCACAGCAGCATGGCATCCGATCCATCGCACAGCAACCGCACCGGCGTGCCAAACGGCAACATCACCTTGGTCGGCACATGTCCAAACGGTAGCCCTGTCAGCACGGGTATTTTGAGCTGACTGCGTAGCCGCGCCACCACGCTTGCCATATTGAAACCTCGATCATGCGGATACAGCTTGGACTCCGTAAATTGCCCCAGCACAATCGCTTTTTGCTGCGCCAAAATGCCAGAGTGCAACCACGTTGTGAGCATCCGTTCAATCCGAAAAGGCGACTCGGCCGTGTCTTCAAACCAAAGTACGCCACCCTTGATTTGCGGCATATAGGGCGTACCCATTAAAGATGTGAGAACTGATAAGTTGCCTCCCCAAAGGCTAGAAGCCTTGATAGATAAGGGCTTCAAGGCATATTGCTCGCATAAGGCTCGGTCAGCAAGGCTTCGTTTCGGCAGCATCCACCCTGCTCCCTCGTTTTGTCCCAAGAGCACATCGTCAAAGCAAGCTTCAGTAATGTCGTCAACTTCGCTTTTGGATGTATCGACGCCAAAATCTGCAACCAAACTCGCACCACTAATCGTCGCGGCGCCCGTTTTGACAAACAGCGCCGCTTGAAATGCCGTGAAATCGCTATAGCCCATCCAACGCGTGCCGCTGGCAATGGATTTGGCGATGGGCTTGTAGTTAATCTGCGGCAGAATTCGCGTCAACCCATAACCACCGCGTGTCATTAAAGTTAAATCCGCACCGCTGGAAGCCGCACGGGATATGGCCTGCAAGCGAGTGGCATCGTCACCCGCAAAGCGCTCGTGGCTCGTGAGTGCGTCTTTGTCGATTTCAACCAGATGACCTTGCGCCGTGAGTCGTTTGATGCCGCGTTTGAATCCTGCCTTGTCGCGTACTGCACCTGCGGGAGAGTAAATGTAGATATGAGCCATATAAATAAAAGTTTTTAAAGATTATCCTTTGGCTAATGCTCTTTTCGTTCTAAAGAAATTACTTAGTAATTCGCCGCATTCCGTCGCAAGCACCCCGCCTTGCACTTTTGTTTGATGGTTAAAAGTCGTGTCAAAAACATTGAGCAGCCCACCCGCAGCGCCCGTCTTGGGATCGCTTGCGCCGTACACCACGCGGCTAATTCGTGCATGGATCATCGCCGCAGCGCACATGGCACAAGGCTCTAGCGTCACAAAAAGCTCGCAATCTGGGAGGCGATAGTTTTGTAAAACCTGCCCCGCCGCGCGTAGTGCTAGCACCTCCGCGTGCGCGGTAGGGTCTGAGAGGCCAATGACAGCGTTGTTCCCCGAGGCAATGACCTCACCGCCTTTAACCAGTATGGCCCCCACGGGCACCTCACCGCGAAGCCCCGCCTGCTTTGCCTCGGCAAGGGCTAGCGCCATGAAATCTTGGTCAGTCATCACAAGAGCAGGCTTAGGCTAGCAAACGCTTTAATTTTTCAATCGCACTGTCGGGCGTTGTGAGCACGGGCACGCCGCAGGCCGCTTCCACCATGGGTTTGCAATGCGCCATGCTGTACTGTGCGAGGGCAATGACTTTTGCGCCTTGCTTGACCAAACTTTTAGCCGCCTCCACAACCAGCTTGTCATGCGTGGCGACATCACCCGCATTCAAAGCCGCCATCGCGCCCTCGGCCAACTTCATCTCTAAATTCACGTCCGTTGAAAACTCATCAGGCATGCTTACGAGCGTCGGTGCAAAGCTAGACACCAAACCCAAAATTTGCCCATTCATACGTCCACGTTCGCCCACCAAGGCGACGGCTTGCTCAATCATGGCTTCGTTGGGTTTGAGCACAGGTATTTTTTGAACTTTAGCCACAGCTTCAATGCAAGAACCAAATGCCGAGCAGGTAAACAAAATCGCGTCTGAGCCGCAATCCACGGCATATTGCGCCAAACGTTGAAACCGCTCGTGCATAAAAGCATCCAAGCCTGTGCCTGGAGCTTTGGCTTCGACAGCGGCTAAATCATTTGACAAGCTGTCGTCTTGCAAATTCATGCGGCTGGCCTCGGGCCATAGCCGAATCATGGCAGTGTTGATGGGGGTAACGGAGTGTGGGAGCGCGTGAATGAGGGCGATGCGAGGGGGGTTCATAACCTCTATTTTGCCTCAAGCGTAGGATTGAAAGCACGCAGTTGCTCCAAAGTCGGAATGCCAAGCCGCCCACCGCGACGCGTGCATTTGAGTGCGGCTGCGCAGCTAGCGAAATGGATCGCACCCTGCAAATTTTGACCCTGTGCCAAACCTAGCGCTAACGCACCGTGCCACGTATCGCCTGCAGCCAAGGTGTCAACGACAGCGACTTTGGGCGATGCCGCATGATGCACGGTTTTGCCATCAAACCAGTAAACGCCCTTCGCACCCAAGGTCACGCCGACGATCACGTTACGACCACCAAAACACTGCATCAGCGCGCTGCCAATCGATGTGTCATCGAGTGTTTGACCGCTTAGCTTGGCGAGCATGGGTTCGCTGAGTACGGGGTGCGTTGCGGCATGCATGAGTCGCCGAACGACCACTGCATCACCACTATCACCGTCTAGTACCGAGGGTATGCCATGCTGGGAAGCCTTATCCAGCAAGGCCTGCGCACCGCCTATCCAGCGGGTATCAGCCACTACAGCATCGGCCTCAATCACTTTATGCAGTGGCAGCCAATCAATCACATCGGGATAACCTTGCGGCTGCGCTGAGACCACAAGGCGCTCACCTTGTGCGTCAATTAATACGGTCGCGACCTTGGTGCGGTAGCCAGCAAGCTGTCGCAAATACTGAATGTTGACGCCTTCTTTGGCAAGCATCACCAAAACCTGATCGCCCCAACTATCTTGACCCACCCTCCCCCAATATGTGGCAGCGCCGCCTAGTCGCTGGACGGCGACAGCCGCATTAGCAGCGACCCCGCCGCCTGTGATCACAAATTCATTGGCCGCAATTTTGGCCGATGGTGCAGGTACGTTTTCAACATAAAAAATTTGGTCAATCGTGGCAGAGCCGCCAAGGCAGATGATGTGGGGAGTTTTCATCAGCAAAGCATAGCAGCCAACCTAACCACAAACCGCCCACCCGCACCGTGGGTATCTTCGCAAACCGCGCTGCCGCCATGCCGCATGGCAATGGTTTTGACTAGGGCGAGCCCCAGTCCGACGCCTCCATCACGTTCGCTGGCATTTTTGGCTCGGTAAAACGGCTCAAAAACACGCTCGCATTCCTCTGCTGGTACGCCTGCGCCATGGTCACGCACGGTGATGACGAGTTGTTGTTTGTCCAGCGTCAAAGCCAAGAGGGCAGTGCCTTGCGCGGCATCGTTGTGGCGCTGCGCATTCTCTAGCAGGTTACGTAATAAACGACGGATAAGCTTGGGATGCCCCTGCATATCAAACGTCCCTTGTGTGTTGTCGGCCACATGAAGTTCGGTTGATGTTCTGGCGCACTCCTCCGCTGCCAAACCCATCAAATCAAAAGACTCGGGCGTGCCGATACTGGCTTCAGGCGAATCCAGCCTACTGGCTAACAAAATTTCTTCAATCAAGCTATCCAGCTCTTGGATATTGCGCTGAATTTCTTGTCTAGTTAATTCGGATGCGGCTTCGGAGGCTTTATCAGGAATGGCTTGCAGCAATGCTAATGCCATACGGATACGCGCCAGCGGAGAACGCAGCTCATGCGAGGCGTTGGCTAGCAAAGATTTGTGCGATGTCACCAAGGTCTCAATTTGGGCGGCGGCATGATTAAATTTTGTCGCTAGCGCTGCCACTTCATCTGTACCTTCAACAGGCACACGAGCTGACAAACGTCCAGAGCCCCATTGATCGACACCATTTTGCAAAGCCTCTAGCCTGCGCGTTAATCGTCTAACAATCGGATACGCACCCAAACCTACGGCTATCGCCATTAAACCTAATGCCCAAATAAAGCCCCACGGCGAAAAATACCAAGGAGGATCAGGGCGCACAAAACGCGGAGGTGGACGACTGGGCAGAACCAGTTCTAATTGCTGGCCGTTATCTAGCGTGATGGCGTAAGCACGCTTGGGAGGAGGTGCCTCGGGCATTGGCGGAAGGCCCAGTGCTGCATCCAGATCAGCTGGGGAGCGCCTAACAGGCGGCTTTGCGCGCCCAACGACCTTGCCACTACTGTCTTTGATCTCTAGGTCGCTGTACGCACTGCGGTATTGCTCTCGAATTTGATCACGCATTTGCTCGCGCAGATTCTCGCTATGGTTGCGAGCAAACAATCCTGCCACCACAGCAAAAATGACAATGGTTAAAACAATCGCTAACCAAATACGGACATAGAGTTTCATAAGCTTGAGGCGACTTAACTTTGCTGTTTGGCAAATACATAGCCCACACCACGCACCGTCAAAATGCGCTGAGGGTTTTTAACGTCAATTTCAATGGCTTGCCGAATGCGTCCCATGTGCACGTCGATGCTGCGATCAAAGGCTTCCAGCTCTCGTCCACGCACCGCTTCCATGATTTGCTCACGCGAGAGTACACGCCCTGCCCGCTCGGCCATGGCCAATAACAAGTCAAACTGATAGGAGGTTAAATCACACAAAGTGCCAGCCAGCTTGGCTTGGCGGGCTTCAGGGTTAATTTCTAAAGTGCCAAATTGCAATGACGGCTTCATGTGTAGCGCGGCTGGTGCAGCCCCGCCATGTCTGCGCAAGATAGCGCGAATGCGTGCCAAGAGTTCACGCGGCTCGAATGGTTTTGGTAAGTAATCATCAGCGCCCATCTCGAGCCCAATAATGCGATCCATGGGGTCGCCCTTGGCGGTAAGCATGAGCACGGGAGTCCGCTTGGCCTGCGTTGGCAGTGCGCGGATCCGTCTACAGACCTCAAGGCCGTCCATATCGGGCAGCATGAGGTCTAACACCACTAAATCAATAGACGAGCTACCCAGCAGCGACAAGCCCTGCTCTGCATTCAGCGCATGCGTGACGCTATAGCCCGACTGACGCAAGAACTCGCCCACCATGCGAGCGAGTCTTTGGTCGTCGTCAATTAGCAGTATGTGTTCAGTCATGTCTTTCCATACGTTTACCCATGCGATCGCGCATAGACTTCATCTTAGCGTCAAGTTGTGCCCGCTGCTCTGGCGTGAGCACCTCTTTGGATTGCGTCATCGCCAAATCCATACGTGTGCGGATTTGCTCATGCAGCGGTTTGATGTCAGTTTGTGCAGCTTTAGCAATGGTCAGCAATTTTGCTTTTTGCTCTGGCGTGGCATTGACGGTTTTGGCCATGCGATCAACGTGCATCTCAACCATTTTGTCCATACGTGCTGGATCCATACGCGCCGCAGGGCTTGCAGGCTGCGCCATGGTTGATTCGGTGACCAGCAGTACTGAGCTACCAATGGCGAGCGCAGCCATTAGAAGACCGATGTATGTTTTGAGAGATTGAGTAGCCATGATGCTGTCTTTCTTTAAGAGTTGAAGGAGACCCCAGTTTGCAGGTCTCGTGTCAACCCATCATGAACTCGCCGTAAAGATAGGTAAATGTGTCTGCTACGAAGCTATTTAAGGGTTTTCACTAGACACGTTTCTGTGAAAATTACTTGTGCACATCAATGCACTCGATATTTCATTTTTATTCTTCTTCAATATGACCACTCGTTACACCTCACTTGCACTGCCATTTTGTTTTTCGGCTATTGTTCTTTCAGCATGTTCAGGTAAGACAGAAACATCAACACCTATTGCTAACCCCCAAGGTGTTGCAAGCGCTGCTTCAGGTGGCACGCCTACCGCACCAGCACCAGCAAGCCTTGCTTCAGGGTCAGCTGGCGGGGGTGCCCCTGTAAGTATCACAACGGTCAAAGCTGCAAAGCGCGATTTAGCGGTCACGATCAAAGCCACAGGTACAGTGACGCCGCTGTCTAGTGTCGATGTGAAACCTCAAGTCACCAGTGTAGTGACTGCCGTCAATTTCAAAGAAGGTCAATTTGTCAAGGCGGGCGAACTACTGTTTACGCTGGACTCACGCACCGATGAAGCCAATCTTGCGAAAGCAAAAGCGCAGCTTGCTAAAGACGAGGCCGCATTGGCAGATGCCAAGCGCCAATTGGCGCGCAACCAAGAGTTGGTATCCAAAGCCTTTATTTCACAAGGCGCGGCCGATACTAGCCAATCCAACGTCGATGGACTTGCAGCAACAGTTTTAGCTGACAAAGCTGCCATTGATGCCACGATGACGGCACTGTCCTATAACAAAATCACCGCTGCGCAAGCGGGACGTGTTGGTGTGATTAACGTCTTTGTCGGTAGTGCTGTGCAAGCCAATCAAACGACTATGGTGACGATCACACAGCTCGATCCTATTGCTGTTGCGTTTAACTTGCCGCAAGGCAGTTTGAACGATGCTTTAGCTGCGCTTAAGGGGTCTAGCACATTGACGACGGCCACGCTACCCGATAACGGTGGTGTATTCAAAGGCGCATTGCGCTTTATTGATAGCGTGGTTGATCCAGCATCAGGCACAGTCAAGATGAAGGCGGTTTTCCCGAATAAAGAAAGCAAGTTATGGCCAGGCGGCTATGCAGATGTGACGTTGACCTCGCGAACAATCAAAGACGCGGTCGTTATTCCGCAAGCGTCTGTAGTTCAAAACGCGCGGGGAACGATTGTGTATATAGTCAAAGACGGCAAAGCAGTGCTGCGTCCCGTAAAAATCTTATTTGCACAAGGTGAAGAAGCAGCGGTCAGCGGCATCCAAGTTGATGAGACCGTGGTGGTCGATGGCCGTCAAAATCTTCGTCCCAACTCCGCCGTGATTGAGCGTGCTAAACCAGCAGCCAGTCCTGCTGGCACTGCCTCTGCGCCAGCGAATGGACTTGGAACTGTGACTATTCGAGGAAAATAACATGAATTTTTCCGAACTTTTTATCCGCCGTCCTGTGATGACAGTATTGCTGAATCTCGCCATTGTTGGCGCGGGCATTATTGGCTACCGTAGTATTCCGATTGCAGCGCTACCGAGTTACGACACTGCTGTGATTAGCGTCACGGCCACGCTACCAGGCGCGAGTCCCGAGACGATGGCGAGCTCTGTCGCCTTGCAGTTAGAGAAACAATTTCAAACGATCTCAGGCTTGGACGTTATCAGCTCTACTAGTATTTTGGGTAGCACATCACTCACGCTTGAGTTTGCCGAAGGTCGCAATATTGATGCGGCAGCTGTGGACGTACAAGCCGCGCTTTTACGTGCACAGCGAACACTGCCGATCGAGATGACCATTCCGCCATCTTATCGCAAGGTTAATCCAGCTGATGCGCCTGTGCTGATTGTGGCGATGACCTCGCCTTCGCTCAAGCCGTCGGATTTACAAGATTACGCGGAACATTTAATTTCACCTACGCTCTCTACTCTTAGTGGTGTGGCGCAGGTCAATATCTTTGGCGCCAAACGATTTGCTGTGCGCGTGCGTGCCAAGCCGCAAGAGTTGGCTACGCGGAATATGAGTCTTGAAGAGCTAGCGGCTGCCATCAATCAGGCCAACTCTAATTCACCCGTAGGCACTTTAGATGGACCTAGTCAAACCTTGATTTTGCAAGCCAATCGCCAGCTCAGCAACGCCAAAGATTATTCAAACATTATTGTGAGCAGCAAAGGCGGTAACCCCGTGCGCTTAAGTGATGTTGCAGATGTTGAAGACAGTGTAGAGGTTTTGAAATCTTGGGCGACCGTTAACGGTGAAAACGCCATCATGCTGGCCATCTTGCGCCAGCCAGGGGCTAATACGGTGCAAGTGGTGGACAAGGTTCGCGCTGTACTGCCAACATTGAAGAGTCAAATGCCTCAGTCGGTGCAGCTTACACCTGTCAACGATCGCTCGGTCTCGGTACGCGAGGCTTTGCATGACGTGAATCTCACCTTGATAGGTACGATTATTTTGGTCGTACTGGTGATCTTTTTATTCTTGCGTCACATTGTCGCAACGATGATTCCATCGCTTTCCTTGCCTGTGTCCTTAATTGGTGCGGTCTCGCTGCTATGGGGTTTTGGCTATAGCCTAGACAATATTTCACTGCTGGGACTCACGCTGGCCGTGGGGCTGGTCGTGGACGATGCCATTGTGGTGCTGGAAAACATCATGCGCCACGTAGAAGATGGTATGCCGCCGTTTCGCGCGGCTATCCAAGGCGCACGCGAAGTGGGCTTTACCATCATTGCGATTTCATCGTCATTAATTGCAGTGTTCATTCCTATTTTTTTTATGCCAGGCGTCATCGGACTTTTGTTCCATGAATTTGCCGTGGTGGTGGGACTCTCCATTATTGTTTCGGCTTTTGTATCGCTCACGCTTGTACCCATGCTAGCGAGTAAATTTATTAAAGACCACTCGCACGATGACAAGCCACACGTGATTAGTCGCATTTTTGAGCGCGGTTTCAACGCCGTGCTTGGAGCCTATACACGCTCTTTAGAGGCTGCTCTGCGCTGGCGCAAATCAGTACTACTTGTTGCCGTCATTACTTTTGGCTTGACCATATGGATGGCGACGGTGATTCCCAAAGGCTTTTTCCCCCAAGAAGACATTGGTCAAATTACGGTGCAAACCGAAGCTGGTGAAGACACTTCGTTTACGGCCATGATTCAATTGCAAGAACGTGCAGCCACTATTTTTAGAAACGACCCTAACGTTGCCAGCGTCGCCTCGTTTACAGGCGGCATCAATGCGCAAAACACAGGACGCATGTTTGTGACGCTCAAAAAGCAGAGCGAACGTCAACCCATGAAAGATGTTATTGAGGGCCTACGGCGCAAGCTGCGTGGTGTCGCAGGCATCAATGTTTTCATGCGCCCGATTCAAAACTTGCAGCTTGGTGGGCGACAAACCAAGGCGCAATATCAATATATTTTGCAAAGCGTTAAAGCTGATGAGTTGGATGCATGGGCAACCAAGCTGCAAGACAAAATTAAAACGGACCCACTCTTTCGCGACGTGACCAGCGACTCACAGCTCAAAGCCATGCAAGCGCAGTTGCGTATTGACCGTGAACGTGCCAATGCGCTGGGTGTTTCGATGACCAATGTGCGCACGGCTTTGTACAGCGCGTATGGCGAGCGCCAAGTCTCTACCATCTATTTGCCAGTCGATAGCTACTTCGTCATCATGGAAGTCGCGCCAAGCAGCAAGCAGTTTGAAAGCGACCTCTCCAGTATCTACGTGCGCTCATCAACAGGAGCCCTGATTCCGTTGACCAGCTTTACATCGGTGGAACGCACCGTTGGACCAACGGCTATTAACCACGCGGGTCAATTGCAAGCCATTACAGTTTCGTTTAACCTTGCGCCAGGCGCGGCGCTGGGGGATGCAACAGCTAAGCTTGAAAAAGCGGGGCAAGACATCAATATGCCTTCCTCCATCATCACCAGCTATGGCGGTGATGCAGCCGTGTTTAAGAAGTCACAAGGTAGTCAAGCGATTCTCATCATTGCAGCTCTACTGGTTATCTATGTTTTACTCGGTGTGTTGTATGAGAGCTATATCCACCCTATTACCATTTTGGCGGGCTTGCCATCAGCCGCTGTGGGCGCATTAGGAACTTTGATGATTTTTGGGCATGATCTCACGCTCATCGCCACCATTGGTATCGTGTTGCTCATTGGTATTGTCAAGAAGAATGCCATCATGATGATTGACTTTGCGCTTAACGCACAGCGCACGCAAGGCATGACCCCAGAGCAAGCGATTCATGAAGCCTGTGTGTTGCGCTTTCGCCCCATCATGATGACCACGCTGGCAGCGTTAATGGGCGCACTGCCTATTGCGCTTGGACTTGGAGCAGGTGCAGAACTCCGTGAGCCACTGGGCCTTGCTGTGTGTGGCGGTTTGGTGTTTTCGCAAGCTATTACGCTCTACATTACGCCCGTGATTTATTTGGCGCTAGAACGATTTAGCGGCAAAGGTCCTATCATGACCCTTGAATAAAACGCGCGAGCAATTGAGCCACGTGAACAGCTTTACGTGGTTGTCCATCAGCCGATGTACCATCCACAATCTGATGCCGACAACTCGTACCATCCGCCACAACAATGGCATCCGCTTGTTTGCGGATCGCAGGTAGCAGTGAGAGTTCTGCCATCTGCATCGACACTTCGATATGTTCGGCCTCGTAGCCAAAGCTACCCGCCATACCACAGCAGCTCGATTCAATGAGTGCAGGCGCGAGCACGCCTTCGGCTCGTGGCAGCCAATTCAGCACTTCCAAAATCGGATTCACCGCATCAAACGCTTTTTGATGACAATGCCCGTGAAGCAAGATCGGTTTTGTCATTGCGCCCATATCGGCATTGCTGCAAGCCTTACCCAGTATGGCTTGCAGGCCATCTAAACGCCCTGCTTTGGCCTCAACACTTAAAAACTCTTCAAATAAAACAGCTTGCTTTGCAACCGATTCAGCTTTTGACTGCAACTCACTATCAAAACCCATCACGAGCGCCTCATCGCGCAAGGTTAATAAGCATGAGGGCTCTAGTCCAACGATCTTGATTCCCTTGGCAGCGAACGGCGCAAGCTCCGTCAGCAGCTCAGCCAGCTTATGTTTAGCCTTGTCCACCATGCCCGTGGATAAATACGTGCGCCCGCAGCACAGATGGCCTGCTTTGCTTGTATGACTGCCGCCTTGCTTCGCCGCCGCATGAACCGTATAGCCCGCAGCTTGCAAGACTTTTAAGGCGGCGTGCGCGTTCTCGCTTTCAAAATAGCCGTTGAAAGTATCGACAAAAAGCACAACAGCCTTATCTGACGCAAGGGCTTCTTCGCGAGTTGCCGTTTTGATAGGCGCGTTAAAAAAGTGCTGGCTCTGCCAAGTTGGCAAACTGCGTTTAGCGGAAAAACCAAGCGCCCATTCCCCCAGTTTGGCAAGCAAAGGCACACGATTGCGCCAATTGAGCATAGGAGCGAATCGGCTGGCAAGCCATGCGTAGTCTGGCATGTAGGCAACCAGCTTGTCGCGAAAACTATGACCAAAACGCTGCTTATAAAGTTGCGTGAATTCGATTTTGACCTTCGCCATATCCACGCCCGTGGGACAATCGCGTTTGCAGCCTTTGCAAGCGACGCACAAATCGAGCGCATCGTGCGCAGCTTGCAAGCCATCATCCATTTGCCCGCCGAGTTGGTTACTCAAGGCCATGCGTAGCGTATTCGCTCTACCCCGTGTCACATGCTGCTCGTCCCGCGTGACGCGGTAGCTGGGGCACATCGTTCCCGCATCAAACTTGCGGCAATGCCCGTTGTTGTTGCACATCTCCACCATCTTGGCGAGTCCCTGCGCTGGGTCGCCGCCCGTGCCCGCTGCAGTGGTGATTTCGGTCACGGGGTCAGCTTGTACGTTCCATGCTGACCAATTTAGAGCGGGTTGTAAGGGGATGACTTTATATGCGCGATAACCGTTTTCCCCCCTGTCGCTTTGCGACATCCCCCCGTTCGGGGGGAACTTTACGTCGTTCGGGGGGAACTCTGGCGCAAAGCGCAGCAAGCTTGGCTCGTCCATTTTGGGAATCGGATGTTTGTCAGTTGCCACCATGCGCCCAGGACATAGCAGTGAATCTGGGTCTAGATGCTGCTTGATCGCTTTAAACGCATCGTTAATTTTTGAACCAAACTGCCACTCAATCCACTCGCCACGGCACAGGCCATCGCCGTGCTCGCCGCTATACGCGCCCTTGAACTTGCGGACTAACTCGGAGGCTTCCTCTGCCATCGCCCGCATCTTCACTCCACCCTCCCGTCTCATATCGAGAATCGGGCGCACATGCAGCGTGCCCACCGACGCGTGGGCGTACCACGTGCCGCGTGAGCCATATTTAGCAAACACTTCCGTGAGCGCCTGCGTGTACTCTGCGAGTGACTCCAGTGGCACAGCGCAATCCTCGATAAAGCTCACGGGCTTGCCGTCGCCCTTCAAGCTCATCATGATGTTGAGGCCTGCCTTGCGCACTTCCCACAGATTTTTTTGTGGTGCTTCGTCCGTCATTTCAACAACGGAATTGGGCATCCCAAGATCGCCCATCAGCTCCACCAATTGCCGCATCTTGGGTAATAAATCAGCTTTATTTGATCCAGCAAATTCCACCAATAATACCGCTGCAGGCGTTGCTGCGCTTGGCTTTGCGAGGGCTGTACGAATCGTCGGCGCGAAGGCTGGATTCTCTAGCGCCAAGTCCAGCATGGTGCGATCAACCAACTCCACGGCGGTCAGCAATCCATCAGAGCCTAGTTTGACAATATGCTGCGCGGTATCCATCGCTTTATAAAAGCTCTCAAAATTCACCACGCCTAAAACTTTGGCTTTGGGTAGCTCCGATAAACGAAGCTTCAGGCTCTGAGTCAAGCCCAACGTGCCTTCCGAGCCGATGAGTAAGTGCGAGAGGTTGACTGAGCCGTCCGCGCTATACGGGCGTTCGCTCATGGGGTGAAACACATCCAAGTTGTAGCCTGCCACGCGGCGCAACACTTTCGGAAAGTATTCTTCAATCTCGGGACGCAAACCATTCACCAGCTTTTGCACAAACTCGCCAAACGCCCGCTCGTGTCCCGTGGCTAGGTCGAAGCGTCCCAAATGGAGCTGCTGTCCCGCCGCCGTGAGCATAGCCAAGCCTTCCACGTTGTGAACCATATTGCCGTATTTGATGGAGCGACTGCCGCACGAGTTATTGCCCGCCATTCCACCCAGCGTGGCCTGCGCGCTGGTGGATACGTCCACGGGATACCAAAGTCCATGGGGCTTTAACTGCGCATTCAAGTGATCGAGCACCATGCCAGGCTGTACCGTGACGAGGCGGTTTTCTAAATCTAACTGAGTGACATGACGCAGATATTTGCTGTGGTCAATCACGAGGCCAGCTCCCACGGTTTGCCCACACTGCGACGTACCACCGCCGCGTGGCACTAAGGGCACGCCAAGCCCGCGAGCCACATCCAGTGCGGCCTCTACGTCAGCATCTGTTTTGGGCACGAACACGCCAATCGGTGTTTCTTGGTAGATCGAGGCATCAGTCGCATAGCGTGCGCGGTCGCCAGCGGTGAATAAAACTTCGCCGCTCGTATGCGCATTCAGCGCACGCTCTAATGTCTTGGATGTGTCAGTGTGGGCAATCATCGGGGTCTTACTTGGCAAAATGCAATCATGCTATTTTGAGCTACTTAGCTCCTCATTTACTAGGTTACTGTCATGCCCGCACTCTCTACCATCTTGAACGCCCACCCCACGGGTCACCACTTTTTGCAAATTCCAGGGCCGTCCCCTGTGCCTGACCGCATTTTGCGGGCTATGAGTCTGCCTACCATCGACCACCGTGGCCCCGAGTTTGGCGTGCTGGGATTGAAATTACTCAAAGGCATCCAGCAGATTTTTCAAACTAAAGAGCCTGTCGTCATCTATCCTGCATCGGGCACAGGTGCTTGGGAAGCCGCATTGGCTAACGTCTGCAGCCCGGGCGACCATTTGCTGATGTACGAAACAGGGCACTTTGCATGGCTGTGGCAACGCCTTGCAACACGCCTTGGTTTAAAAGCGGAGATCATCGCAAAAGAAGGTACTTGCCCGCAAACAGGCCTACCCAATAGCTGGCGCAATGGCGTACAAGCCGATTTGATTGAAGCCAGACTAAAGGCCGACACCTCGCATAGCATCCACGCGGTATGCGTGGTGCACAACGAAACGTCGACGGGCGTCACCAGCGACATCGCCGCCGTGCGCCGAGCCATCGACGCCGCCAAGCATCCTGCGCTGCTCTTGGTGGACACCATATCTGGCTTGGCCTGTGCAGACTATCAACACGACGCTTGGGGCGTGGACGTGACCGTGAGTGGCTCGCAAAAAGGACTCATGTTGCCGCCAGGTATTAGCTTTAACGCGGTCTCGCAAAAGGCACTAGAGGCCAGCAAAAAAGCCACGCTACCCAAGGCGTTTTGGGCATGGGATGAAATTATTGAGATGAACAAAACGGGCTACTACCCGTACACGCCCAATACCAATCTGCTCTACGGCTTGCATGAAGCGCTCAACATGATTTTGGGTAAGGACGCAAAGGCGGGGCTTGCTGCAACCTTTGCACGTCACCAGCGCTGGGCGGCGGGTGTGCGCAGTGCCGTCAACGCTTGGGGATTGCCGACTCAATGCGCCGATGCAGCCGTTTATTCGCCCGTACTCACAGGGGTCATTACGCCCGTGGGCGTGGATGCAGACGCGATTCGCAAAATCATTTACGAGCGCTTTGATTGCTCACTGGGCACGGGGCTTGGTAAAGTGAAAGGACGCATGTTCCGTATGGGGCATTTAGGCGATAGCAACGATTTGACTTTGATCGCCATGATTGCTGCCGTCGAGATGGGATTGAAACTATCCAACGTCAAGTTGGCGGGTTCTGGCGTGCAGGCCGCGATGGATTATTTTTCAGCTTGAGATTTTTGGGTTTTAAATTAGGATTCGGATTCGGAAACGGATTGAGCGGTAAATCCGCTAATTTGGGCAGCTTCCAGGCCTTACGGCGTATGGGGCGCACACCCATCACACGCTTACGGGCAACTAAAAAATAAAGACCATTGTGGTTCGGCCATTTCCCGCTCTCTAAAGACTCGACAACCAAACCGAGCTCAGCAAGCGAAGCTTTGAGCCGCTGGGTGCCATAGAGCCTAACTCCCTCAGGTAATCGCTTAGAACCCAGCATATGCGACAAGCCCCAAAAGCTCACCTTATGAAAGCCCACAAACACGGCGCGGCCTTCGGGTACGAGCACGCGTGCCACTT
>JANXRP010000080.1 GCA_025352965.1 Comamonadaceae bacterium | reverse complement strand
CTTAGGAGGCGCAGCCAAGGTGAGCGCCACACAGGCCGTGCTGTGCGTATGAATCACTGCACGGGTTTTCGGGGCATACGGTTGAGAAGCCTTATAAATAGAGGCATGCAGAGCAATGGTCTTGCTGGCTTTGTCGCCACTGACTTGCTGCAAATCGTTATCTAACTTGGCAATCCGAGCGGGGTCTAAGAAGCCCAAGCATGCATCGGTTGGGGTAATGAGGTAACCACCACCATCGGCATCATCTAAGCGCACACTGATATTGCCCGCCGTGGCGTGAACGTAGCCACGATCGAACAAGCTTTTGCCCACGCGGCAAATTTCATCTCGTAGTTGCGATTCAGTCATGGCTTTGTCGGCAGCGTAATGCCTGGGAAAATCTTAATCACGGCGCTATCGTCTTCCTTGGCAAAACCCGCCGTGCTGGCCTGCATAAACATCTGGTGCGCGGTGCTCGATAGCGGCAACGGGAACTTGCTGGCACGCGCCATGTCGAGCACGATGCCAAGGTCTTTGACAAAAATATCCACGGCAGACAGTGGCGTGTAATCTGCCGCCAACACATGCGCCATGCGGTTTTCAAACATCCAGCTATTGCCCGCGCTGTTGGTAATCACCTCGTACAGCGCAGCGGCATCTACACCTTCGCGCAAGCCCAGCGCCATGGCTTCGGCAGCGGCGGCAATGTGAACGCCTGCCAGCAGTTGATTGATGATTTTGACTTTGCTACCCGCACCTGCACTATCGCTTAAGCGGTAAACCTTGGCGGCCATCACGTTTAAAAATGGCTCGGCAATGGCATAGGCTTCGGGCTTGCCAGCTGTCATCATGGTCATCTGCCCACTAGCGGCTTTGGCTGCGCCGCCCGAAATCGGTGCATCGATGTAGTGAATGCCCATGGCGTTTAAGCGCCCCTCTAACGCCACCGACCAATTGGGATCGACCGTCGAGCACATCACAAAGACGCTGCCCTTTTTCATGTTGGCCGCCACACCATCGTCACCAAACAAAACGGATTCAGTTTGCGCCGCATTGACCACGACTGAGACGACAACATCACAAGCCGTGCCAAGCTCAGCCAGCGTGCCACATGCCACGCCGCCCTCTTTGGCAAAGTTGGTCGCCATCTCGCGCCGCACATCAAACACAAAAGGCACATGCCCCGCACGCCTTACCGACTGTGCCATGCCAGAGCCCATGGCGCCAAGACCAACAACTCCCACCCTTACACCAACAGTTGCACCAACACTTGCAGACATAGACGTGACCCTAGAGAAAAAAATTAAGTGTACCTTGATGTACATTGCCATCTCAACATTCATCACACTTTGGAGACCTCATCATGACAACCACCAACTTCACCCAAAACCTCTTTTCACTACAAGGCCGCGTGGCGCTTGTCACGGGCGGCTATCGCGGTATTGGCCGCATGATTGCCACGGGGTTTTTGCAGCAAGGCGCAACGGTGTACATTTGCGGACGCAAGGCGCTGGAGTGCGATGCCGCCGCCAAAGAGATGTCTGCATTTGGTAAATGCATCTCCATCCCCGCCGATTTATCACGCCCTGAAGGCGTGGCCGCCTTGGTTACCACGTTCAAATCGCACGAGTCAAAACTCGACATCTTGGTCAACAACGCAGGCGCTGCATGGGCTGAGCCGTTTGAGCAGTTCCCAGAAAAAGGCTGGGACAAAGTGGTTGACTTGAATATGAAAACGCCCTTCTTCCTGACACAAGCGCTCTACCCCGAGCTGCAAGCTGCCGCAAAAAATCACTGCGCCAAAGTCATCAATATCGCCAGCATTGACGGCGTATCCGTCAACCCGATGGAAACCTACTCCTACGCCGCCAGTAAAGCAGGACTGATCCACTTGACCAAGCGCATGGCTTTGAAGCTAGCGCCCGAGGGCATCGTCGTCTCCGCCATCGCGCCAGGCGCGTTTGCATCCGACATGAACACTGTGGCACGCGACCAAGCCGAAGAGGCCGCCAAACGCATTCCATCCAAGCGCATCGGCACACCCGAGGACATGGCAGGAGCCGCAATTTACTTGGCCTCGCGGGCAGGTGACTATGTGGTGGGATCGACCCTGATTGTGGATGGTGGGGTGACTTATGCGCGGGGGTGAGTGATCATTTTCCTGACGTCGGGAAAATGATCGAGGTATGACCATATTCCCGATATCGAGAATATGGTCGGTTAATCCGTAGTTTTTAAGAAATATAGCTATGAAAACAGAAATTATTGAATCGTTGACCAATTCTTTTGAAGAGCAAACCCAGCGCACGGACTCTGGCGTGGAGTATTGGCTTGGGCGTAGCTTGCAGGTCTTGCTGGGTTACAGCGAATGGCGTAATTTCAACACCAGCGCGATCGCTAAAGCAAAAGTAGCTTGTGAGGCGGCGGGGCATAAGGTGTCAGACCATTTTGTTGCTGTCAACAAAATGGTCGATCTTGGATCTGGTAGCAAGCGCGAAGTTTCCGACTTAATGCTCACCCGCTTTGCCTGTTACTTGGTTGCACAAAACGGCGATCCTAAAAAGCGTGAGATTGCTTTTGCGCAAACGTACTTTGCGGTGCAAACGCGCAAGTCGGAGTTGATTGAGCAGCGCTTGCTAGAAGCCGAGCGTGTGGCGGCGCGTAAGAAATTGACGGTGTCTGAGAAGGCGCTTTCGCAAACCATTTTTGAGCAAACGGGCGATACACAAAGCTTTGCGCTGATTCGCAGCAAGGGGGATTCCGCGCTTTTTGGCAAATCCACGCAGGCGATGAAGGCGCAGTGGGAAGTACCCGACAGCCGCCCGTTGGCTGATTTTGCGCCTACGATTATTTTGAAGGCGAAGGACTTTGCAACGGAGATTACCAACTTCAACGCACGGCAGCACGCGATGCGGGATGAGCGAGCCATATCGAACGAGCACATCACAAACAATGAAGCGGTGCGAAATACGCTCTTGGAGCGTGGCATTCGCCCTGAAAGCCTTGCGCCCGTGGAAGATGTAAAGAAGGTGGAGCGCCGCTTGAGCGCTGGCGATAAGCAGGCGCTGAAGAAACCTGATTCTTTGCAATGACCTTCCTAGACAAACTACGCGGCGACAAGATGCCCATCCCGCCTCGCGCACGGGGGCGAGCGATTGCGCTGGCGTGGCTGGGTTGTTTGATTGCGGCGGGGCTACTGGCTTGGCTGCATTCGTATGGACAGCGGGCGATTTTGATTGCGCCATTTGGCGCATCGTGCCTCTTGGTATTTGGCTTTCCTGATGGTTTCTTTTCACAGCCACGCAATGTGATGGGTGGGCATTTGCTGAGCTCGCTTGTCGCGCTGTTTTGCTTGCACATGCTGGGGCCTGTATGGTGGGGACTAGCGTTAGCGGTTGCCACAGCGGTCGCCGCCATGATGTGGCTGCGCGTGGTGCATCCGCCTGCGGGTGCGAACCCTGTTATCGTTTTTATGACGCAGCCAGGTTGGGATTTTTTGCTCTATCCCACGCTCACTGGGGCTTTGCTGATTGTTGTTGTGGCGCTGACTTACAACAACATGACGCGCGGTGATTTGCGCTATCCGAAATATTGGTGAGCATGAAGGACGCAGCGACACACTACGACATCATCATCATTGGCGGTGGTGCATCGGGCTTGATGTGCGCCATCACCGCAGGCCAGCGCGGCAGGCGCGTGCTCTTGCTGGAGGGTAGCAACAAGGTTGGTAAAAAGATTTTGATGTCGGGCGGTGGGCGATGCAATTTCACCAATCTTGATGTACAGCCCAAAAACTTTATTTCAAACAATCCGCATTTTTGTATTTCGGCTTTGAGGCGCTATACGCAATGGGACTTTATTGCGCTGGTGGACAAGCACAAAATTCCCTATGCCGAGCGCGATTTGGGCAAGCTGTTTTGCGTAGATTCGGCGAAGGATATTTTGAACATGCTGCTGGCCGAATGCGATGCAGTGGGCGTAGAGATTCAAACCAGCCGCAAAGCCATGTCTATCAAGGCTTTGCCAAGTGGTGAATTTGGCGGCTTTTCTGTGGATGAGCTCACGTGCGAATCTTTGGTGATTGCATCGGGCGGTTTGTCGATTCCCACCATGGGCGCATCGGGCTTTGGTTATGACGTTGCTAGACAGTTTGGGCACACAGTGTTGCCCACGCGCGCAGGACTTGTGCCGTTTACCTTTAGCGATAAGTTTAAAGATGTGTCCGAGCGTTTGTCGGGTTTGGCAGTGGATGCGGATTTGTCGTGCAAAACACAAAATGGAAGTGCTAGTTTTAATGAAGCTGTGCTCTTTACGCACCGTGGCCTGTCTGGGCCTGCGGCTTTGCAGCTGTCTAACTATTGGCAAACGGGCGAGGCGGTGGTACTGAATTTATTTCCTACCGAGAGTGAGGTCGAATTATTCGATTGG
>JANXRP010000078.1 GCA_025352965.1 Comamonadaceae bacterium | reverse complement strand
CTCATTAACATCGAGTGCATTGACGAAATCGCGGACGCGGCTGGCAAAAAAGCCGAAGTTGCCGCCATTACCGAAGCCGCCATGCGCGGCGAAATCACCGATTTCAAAGACAGCTTGCGTCGCCGCTTGGCGCTTTTAAAGGGCGTGCCCGAATCAGCGCTAGAAGAGGTCTATGCCAAGCGCCTGCAAATGAACCCTGGCGTAGAAAAAATGGCGGCCGCACTCAAAGCCGCAGGCATCAAGCTTTTGCTGGTATCAGGTGGCTTTACATTTTTTAGCGACCGCGTTGCCAAACGACTTGGTTTTGACTTTGCTCGCGCCAACGTGCTGGAAATTGAAAACGGCTTGCTCACAGGACGCGTCGTCACGCAAACATGGGGCGATATTGTGGATGGCGAAGAGAAAAAGAAGATGCTGCTGCAAACCGCCGCCCAGCTTGGTATAGCGCCCAGTCAAACCATCGCGGTTGGCGACGGCGCCAACGATTTGCCCATGATGTCGGTCGCGGGGCTATCGGTCGCGTATCACGCCAAACCACGCGTGCGTGCGCAAGCCATGATTCAGATTAACGAGGGTGGGATGGATGAGTTGCTCGCACACTTTAGCTAAAGCACTCATCTCTGATCGTTCACCACACCACGCAAATAATGCCCCCGAGGCTGCCTCGGCAAATAGCGATTCAGCTCCGTCAGTGCCATTTCATACACGCCGCGCTTGAACTCCACCACGTCTTCTAGCGGCACCCAATAGTCGTTCCAGCGCCAAGCATCAAACTCGGGGTGATCGGTCGCGCGTAGATTGACAGCGTTGTCTAGCGCAGTCAATTGCAGCAAAAACCAAATCTGTTTTTGCCCTTGATAAAAGCCACGCGACTCGCGGCGAATAAAGTGATCTGGCACTACATAGCGCAACCAATCGCGGGTTCGGGCGAGTATCTGCACATGCTCTGGCAATAAACCAACTTCCTCGTGCAGCTCCCTAAACATGGCTTGCTCTGGGGTTTCGCCCCTGTCAATGCCGCCTTGCGGAAACTGCCAACTGTGTGTGCGTATACGCTTGCCCCAAAAAACCTGATGCTTCTGGTTCACCAAAATAATGCCGACGTTGGGGCGAAAGCCCTCGCGGTCTAGCATAATCAAAACCTCAAAAATGTTACAAAGTTAAACTGATTATCCAATGAAAGCATCTCAATTTCTCATCACCACTCTAAAAGAAGCACCCGCCGACGCCGAAGTCGTCAGCCATCAACTCATGATGCGTGCAGGCTTGATTAAGCGCGTCGGCAGCGGCATCTACAACTACATGCCCATGGGTCTGCGAGTGATCCGCAAAGTTGAGCAAATTGTGCGCGAAGAAATGAACGCTGCGGGCGCTGTCGAACTCTCCATGCCCGTGATTCAGCCTGCCGAGCTGTGGCAGGAGACGGGGCGCTTTGAAAAGATGGGGCCTGAGCTCCTCCGAATCAAAGATCGCCATGATCGCGACTTTGTGGTGCAACCCACATCGGAAGAGGTCGTGACTGATATTGCACGGCAAGAGCTCAAGAGCTACAAACAATTGCCAAAAAATCTGTACCAAATCCAAACCAAGTTCCGTGACGAGCGCCGTCCACGCTTTGGCTTGATGCGTGGACGCGAGTTCATCATGAAAGATGCGTACAGCTTTGACCGCAACATGGAAGCCGCAAAGGAAAGCTACGCCGCCATGACGGTCGCGTATCGCAAAATTTTTGATCGCTTTGGGTTGAAATATCGCGCTGTGGCGGCGGATAGCGGTGCGATTGGCGGTGACCTTTCCGAAGAATTCCAAGTGATTGCAGCTACGGGCGAAGACGCAATTGTGTATTCGACTGGCAGTGAATACGCCGCTAATATGGAAAAGGCAGAGGCTCTGCAGCCCACGTCCCGTATGGCTTCCACGAGTGCCGAATCAATAGAGAAAATCGCCACACCTGGAAATAGCACTTGTGAAGCTGTTGCCGCACAGTTGGGATTGCCGCTTACTCGCACCGTTAAATCTTTGGTTTTGGCAACGGATGAATTAGCCAAAGATGGCTCCGTTGTGAAATCGCAAGTGTGGCTGCTCTTAGTTCGCGGCGATCACTCGATGAATGAGGTGAAGGTTGCCAAAGTCGAGGGGCTAAACAATGCATTTCGTTTTGCAACCGAGGCTGAGATTGAGGCGCATTTTGGCTGTAAGCCAGGCTATCTTGGTCCTTTGCGCATGAAGTTAGCTACGAGAGTTGTGGTTGACCGCGAAGTCGCGGCCATGTCGGATTGGATTTGTGGTGCAAACGAGGAAGGTTTTCACATTCGCGGTGTCAATTGGGGACGTGACCTACCTGAACCCGATGTGGTTGCGGATATTCGCAACGTGGTCGCTGGCGACGCATCGCCCGACGGCAAAGGCCAGCTTGCAATTGAGCGCGGCATCGAAGTCGGCCATGTGTTCTATCTGGGTACGAAGTACTCCAAAGCGATGGACGCGAAGTTTTTAGATATCGACGGTAAGCCCAAGCTCTTTGAAATGGGCTGCTACGGCATCGGTATCACGCGCCTGCCTGCGGCCGCTATCGAGCAAAACCACGACGAGCGCGGCATCATTTGGCCAGACGCGATTGCGCCGTTTACGCTAGTGGTTTGCACCATTGATTACGCTAAGGACGCTGCCGTCAAAGCCACAGCGGATGGGCTTTACGAGGCACTGCGTGCTCGCGGTGTCGATGTCATTTTGGATGACCGAGGCGAACGCCCTGGCATTATGTTTGCCGAGTGGGAACTGATTGGCGTGCCGCATCGTGTGGTGATCTCTAGCCGTGGACTCAAAGACGGCACGGTGGAGTATCAACGTCGCAAAGAAACGGCTGCCACCAAGATGGCGGCGGGCGAATTGGATCAATTTTTGGCGGAACGCGTGAAATGATGCTTCGGCGCTGTGTGCTTGCTCTTGGCCTCGTGCCATACCTTGCACACGCTGGCAATCAAATCGAAGAACCACTCGCTGATTCGGCTCGCACGGCTTTGTCGTCTGCCGTGGCGAACAGTGCGCCGCCTGAGCCTGAGTTTGCTGACACAAACTCGCGCATCGTCTATGTGCGTTGGCTGGGCGAAATGAGCACGCGCTTAGGAGCAACCACCAGGCAACGGCTTGATCTGACCACACGACAAGAATTTTTACAAACGGTTTGGTATGAATCTCGCCGCGCGGGCTTGGAAGCCTCGCTGGTGTTGGGCTTAGTGCAAGTCGAGAGCGCATTTAGAAAACATGCTGTGTCCGTTGTGGGTGCTCGTGGCTACATGCAAGTGATGCCATTTTGGTCGCGGCTTATTGGCGACGGTGACGCAAGCAAGCTGTTTCACATGCAAACCAATTTGCGCTTCGGTTGCCTCATCTTGCGTCATTATTTAGACCGCGAGGGCGGTGATTTATTTATGGCGCTAGGCCGCTACAACGGTAGCCGTGGCCGTGCCGAATATCCAAATAGCGTATTAGCCGCTAAGAAGCGTTGGGACTAAGCCTTAGCCAGCATGGCTTTCAGGGCATTGGCCTTGCTGGAATGTGCATGCGTAATGGCTATGCCCAGCGCATCGGCGGCATCAGGACCTGGCAAGCTGGGTAATTTAAGTAATCGCATCACCATTTCTTGCACTTGACTTTTGGCCGCTTTGCCGTAGCCGACGACTGCTTGTTTGAGTTGCAGCGCCGTGTACTCGGCTACTGCAACATCACACGACACCAAGCCCGTGATGCACGCCCCGCGCGCTTGCCCCAAGAGCAGTGTGGACTGCGGGTTGACATTAACAAACACGATCTCAACCGACGCCACATCGGGCTGATACGCGCGGCAAATTTCTTGCACGCCATCAAACAAAATTTTGAGTCGTTCGGGCAGATTTTTAGTATTGGCTGATTTCGTACTAATCGTCCCGGAAGCCACATAGGATAAGGCTTGTCCCTGTGCCGAATTCACGTCGATCACGCCATAACCCGTCGTTTGCAAACCAGGGTCAATGCCTAAAATTCGCATAACCGTTGGCCTATAAATCAAAGTACCAGTGCACCGTGTGAAAGAACACGGGCGCGGCAAAGCACAGTGCATCAATACGGTCTAGCAAGCCCTCTGCACCTGTGACCGAGCGCGTGCCGCCTGCCCAGTGCGTCACACCTCGGTCGCGCTTCAGCGCCTTCATGACAAAGTGCCCGAACGATCCTGCCACACAAGCCACAAACGACAAGGCCAATGCCTGCGCAGGATATTGAAACGGTGTGATGCTAGAGAGCAAGCCTCCGACAAAGCTAGCCGTGACCACGCCAATGCTCCACGGCAACCAGCTAAAACTGGCGCTCACGTTCGGCGCCACGGCTTTGGCGCGGCCACGTTCTTTGAGCCAACGCCACGAGAGATGCTGAACGATCATGCACAGCTGAACGACAAATACCAAGTGAAAGAGCAAGAACATGTTCTTGCCATCAAAACTGTTTTCGCTGCGCACAGGAAAGTCGAGCAGCAAGATAGCGGGTACGTGACTCAGGCCAAAAATACACACCATGATGCCCCACTGCATTTTGGCGTTGCGCTCTAAAAACCGCTCAGGGTCATTCGACAACGCACTGACCACTGGGATAGCCAAAAAGACATAGACGGGAATAAAAACCGTGAATAAATTAAAAAACTCCGTCATCACCAACCCATACTGGACGGGCAATACAACAAAGAATGCAAGTAACAAACTGCGATGATCACCACGCTTGGTAGGTGAAAGCGTCATGAATTCGCGCAGTGCAAAAAATGACAAAAAAGCAAATAAGACCGTGGCAACTCTATCGCCCATCGACCAGCTCAACCAAAAAATAATCACGATCAACCACGAGGTTTTAAGCAGTGCTTGATACGGATGCGATTGCACCATGTCATCCGTGAGTGGCAAATCTTTATCAAGCTGCGTGACGCGAAAGGTGCGCATCACCGTAATAACCGTTGCCAGTGCCAAAAGACCAAACACAATCACAAACAAGAGACCGATTTGCTGCTGCGGGCTGAGGTTTTTAATAAAATCGTTAATCACGGTACGGCCTATACATCTCTGAGGGCAATCACGGCATCGCGTGCACGGGATAAAAACGCTTTGCGATCTTCGCCCGCCTCTAAAACAATAGGAGCGCCAAACGTGACGGAGCACAAAATCGGCACAGGAATCACTTCGCCCTTGGGCATGACGCGCTGCACGTTGTTAATCCAAGCGGGAATGAGTCGCACATTTGGAAATTTTTCTGCCAAGTTATAAAGTCCCGCTTTGAACGCTGCGGGCTCAGCCTCGAAGCCACGTGTGCCCTCTGGGAAGATGATGACCGAGTCGCCGCTCTCGAGTGCTTCAATCAATGGCGCGAGCGGATCTTCGTCACCCGCAGTGCGGGCACGTTCGACATACACCACGTTAAATACCGCCGTGGTAATCCATTGTTTGAACTTGGATTTCGTCCAATAGTCTTTAGCCGCAATCGCCCGCGTGGCGTGGCGTAGCTCGGTGGGCATGGCCGCCCACATCAGCACCAAATCGATATGGCTTTGGTGGTTGGCAAAATAAATGCGCTGCTCGGCTTTGGGCGGGCAGCCATACCATCTGGCTTGCGTTCCCGTGAGAAAGCGCACGAGGCCGAGCAAAAACCAACTCATCAATTGCGCAGAAAAAGACATGCCGTCTAGCCTTTAATTTCTTAGACTTTTTCCAAAATCACCGCAATGCCCTGCCCCACGCCAATGCACATGGTGCACAGCGCGTAGCGACCACCGATGGTGTGCAAGCGGTTAACCGCCGTAGTGGCAAGACGTGCGCCTGATGCACCCAGCGGATGCCCCAGCGCAATCGCGCCGCCCCAAGCGTTCACGCGTGGATCGGCATCCGCGATACCCAGCTCGCGCAGCACTGCCAAGCCTTGCGCAGCAAAGGCTTCATTCAATTCGATCACATCCATCTGAGTCAGAGTCAGGCCTGTGAGCGCCAGCACCTTTTGCACAGCAGGCGCAGGGCCAATACCCATGATGCGCGGTGGCACGCCAGCAACGGCCATGCCGACCACACGGGCGCGTGGCGTGAGGCCTTGCTTGGCAGCCATTGCCTCATTCGCTAACAAAATCGCACACGCGCCGTCGTTCACACCACTAGCGTTGCCCGCCGTCACTGTGCCACCTTCGCGCACCACAGGTTTGAGCTTGGTGAGCGACTCAATCGAGGTCGCGCGTGGATGCTCATCCGCGCTCACCACAATCGCATCGCCTTTTTTCTGCGGAATCGTCACAGGCGTGATTTCGTTTGCAAGGTGACCTGCCTGCTGTGCCTTCACAGCATTCAATTGGCTGCGAAGCGCCATCTGGTCTTGGTCGGCGCGGTTAATCTTGTAATCGTCTGCGACGTTTTCAGCCGTCTCGGGCATAGAGTCCACGCCGTATTTCGTCTTCATCAGCTTGTTGACGAAACGCCAGCCAATCGTGGTATCAAAAACCTGATTCGTGCGGCTAAATGCGCTCTCGGCCTTGGGCATCACAAACGGCGCACGGCTCATGCTCTCCACGCCGCCAGCAATCACAAAACTCATCTCACCCGCCTTGATGGCACGCGCCGCCGTACCCAAGGCATCGAGGCCAGAGCCACACAAGCGGTTAATCGTCGTGCCAGCCACGGTGTGCGGCAACCCCGCCAGCAAGGACGCCATATGCGCGACGTTGCGGTTGTCTTCGCCAGCTTGATTCACGCAACCGTAAATCACGTCGTCAAGCAAAGCCCAATCCACGCTGGGGTTGCGAGCCATCAAAGCTGCAAGCGGAATCGCGCCTAAGTCATCGGTTCGCACCGAGCTGAGTACGCCGCCATAACGACCAATGGGTGTGCGAATAGCGTCACAAATAAAAGCTTGGTTTTGGGCTTGCTTCATATGTAGTTTCTTTCCAAGAAGATAAGATCAGAGTCATGAGTCTAACGAGTTCGACACCCCTTACATGCACTGCAACGCACCTTGCCACTCACCTAGTTGTCATGGGCGTTTCTGGCTGCGGCAAAACCACGCTGGGCGAAGGTTTGGCTAAAGCTCTTGGTTGGCCATTTTTTGATGCCGACGATTTCCATCCACCCGAGAACGTCGCCAAAATGAAGGCTGGCGAACCGCTTACCGATGCAGACCGCGCCCCGTGGCTCTTGCAGCTCAATACCCTCTTGCAAGCCAATCCCCATGCGGTCTTAGCGTGTTCGGCACTCAAAGAACGATACCGCACTGTGCTTCAAACCAACTTGCCCCAGCTCAGATTTATTCATCCTCACGGCGCATTTGATGTCATTGCGGCACGCATAGAAGCGCGTAGCAAAGAGACAGGGCACTATATGCCCGCCAGCCTGCTGCAAAGCCAGTTTGATGCGTTAGAAATATGTACAGACGCGCTGATGGTCGATATTGAAATGCCACGCCAAGAGCGCGTGGCGTTTGTGCTTGGGCAGCTCAAGTCTTAACATGCCCACCCAAGAACAAGCGCTCGATATTGGGATCTGCCAAAAGTTCATCGGCGCGTTTGTGCAGCACTAATCTTCCTGACTCCAGCGCAATCGCTTCATCAGCCATCTTCAGGGCGCTCTTCACGTTTTGCTCAACCATCAAGATCGTTGTGCCTTCTTCGTCTGCCAAGCGGCGCAGGAGTTTGAACACGTCTTGCACGACGATGGGAGAGAGTCCGATAGATGGCTCATCAATCAACAGCACTTTGGGACGCAAGAGCAGCGCTCTTGCAATCTCTAACTGTTTTTGCTCGCCGCCCGACAAGGCACTGGCTTGGCTATTGATGCGCTGCACCACACGCGGAAAAAACTTCAGCACTTCTGGGATGCGTTCGTTCGTCACTTTTTGCCCAAGCGTGATGCCGCCTAGCTCCAAGTTCTCTTTGACGGTCAATTGCGGAAACAAATTTCGCCCTTGCGGTACAAAAGCCACACCCTTTGCCAGCAAAGCTTTGGGGCTGATGCCACCAATATCCTCACCATCCATCAGCACCTTGCCTTGGCGCGGTGTGAGCAGGCCAAACAGGGTTTTTAGCACCGTTGATTTGCCCGCCCCGTTGGGACCCAGCAATAGCGTGATCTTGCCACGC
>JANXRP010000007.1 GCA_025352965.1 Comamonadaceae bacterium | reverse complement strand
AAGATTAGTTGATATGGGCGTGCCCAAAGAGCGCATTACCGAACTCGATTGGTGGGGAACAACAACCGTTGGCAATATCAAGCTAACGGCAGCGCCAGCCCAGCATTTTTCGGGGCGAAGCCTGACCGATCGCAATAAGACGCTTTGGGCATCTTGGATGCTGGAGTCTGGCGATGATCATATTTTTTATAGCGGCGATGGCGGTTACTTCTCAGGGTTTAAAGAAATTGCTAAACGATTTCCAAAAATCGACTTAGCACTGATTGAGAACGGGGCTTACGACAAAATGTGGCCTGAAGTCCATATGACGCCTGAGCAAAGCGTGCAGGCTTTTCAAGACTTAGGTGCAAAAGTTTTGTACCCTGTGCACAACAGCACCTTCGATTTGGCGTTTCATCAATGGCGTGATCCGCTAGAGCGGATCGCAAAACTGTCTAAAGAACGCGGTATTTCGCTAGCAACCCCAATCATTGGCGAGCCGCTGACGGTTGGACAAACACGTATCAACAAAGAATGGTGGGAAGGCCTCAAATGATGACTCAAATAATCTCCAATACCCCAAAATGGGTTTTCGTTTTGTTCTTTGTCCTGCTGGCGCTTGGCATCAGTCAAATGCGTACGCAACTCAAGTCACGCAAACGCGTACTCATTCTTCCCCTCGTTTTACTGATTCTGTCAATAGCAGGCGTAATTTCTGCCTTTGGCGTATCAGCCATGCCAATAGCAGCATGGGTTGTGGGCTATATTGCTCTTGCAGGCCTTATGGGAAAAGGCCTGGCAACGACTGGTAGCTCGTTTAACTCGGATACAAAAAAATTTACCGTGGCAGGCTCAGCTATTCCACTCATCTTGATGATGGGCATCTTTTGCCTCAAGTACTTTGTCGGCGCAAGCACAGCCTTAAAAGCTAGCTTTACCTCGGATGCCGCGTTTCCCGTCGTAGTTAGCTTGCTTTACGGTATTTTTAGTGGCGCTTTTGCAGGCCGTGCGCTACGATTACTGAAACTCGTTAAGTCATCATGACCAGCCTCACGCCGTTACTTGCCATTCACGTCACCGCAGCACTCAGCGCCGTGGTTCTCGGCCCGTTTGCATTGTGGGCAAGGCTGGGGATGACGCAGCACCCCAAGCTGCACCGTGCGTTTGGGTATGCATGGGTCACGATGATGATTTTGGCCGCCAGCACGGCGCTCTTCCTTCGTTCAACCCTTTCTTTTCAAATGGGTGGCTTTTCACCGATTCATTTGCTGATTCCAGTGACGCTCTTCAGCATCTTTGGTGCTTTTTGGTATCTCGCTAAAGGCAATATTCGGATGCACAAAAAAACGATGCTCAATCTTTATTTTTGGGCTTGTATTTTTACAGGTGCTATGACGCTGCTGCCAGGTCGTCTGATGAACCACTGGGTGTTTGGTTAACTCATGCGTAAACGCTCTCTACACAGCCGCCTTCAACACACAACGTTGCACCGATTTATTGCGGTCTGTGTGAGCGCTGCCGTTTTAGCTCTGATTTTGTGGGGCATTCAAACAAAAGCATGTCTTGATGATCAAATGATTTACTCCTACGCTACCGCACTGCCTATTTGGTTTTTAGGTGACGTTGTCAGAAAGCGCCTATTCCCATCGCCAGAAGGTGCGCCATGGTTAGATGGCATCAAAGTTAGATTGTTTATCTTGGCAAGCATCGTATTTGGATTTGTCTTGGGCACATCCATTGGAGACTGGTATGCGGGTCATTCAACCTTAGATTTATTGAAATTTGAACCACAAAAATTTGCAGGTTTTGTGGTTTTGTGTGTCGCTGTGAGCATTGTTTTCATTAAGTTCTTTTATCAACACGACAGACTACGCATTGCCGAACGCCAAGCCACAGAAGCAAAATTGCAACTTTTGCAATCACAGCTAGAACCGCACATGCTGTTTAACACCTTAGCTAATCTGCGGGTGCTGATTGACCTTGACAGCGTCCGCGCCCAAGCCATGCTGGATCGCATCATCGACTACCTCCGCGCCACGCTGGGGGCATCGCGCGTCACAAGCCATGCACTGTCATTGGAGTTTGACCGCTTGGATGACTATTTGGCACTGATGCAAATCCGCATGGGCGCACGCTTGCGCTACACCCTTGATTTGCCAGAAGCCCTCAAAGCCTCGCCTTGCCCTGCACTCATCTTGCAGCCCGTCGTTGAAAATGCCGTTCTGCATGGGCTAGAGCCCAGCGCAGTGGGCGGTGAAGTTTGCGTCACGGCAGTGCAAGTCGATAAAAAAATTGTGCTGAACGTCACCGACACGGGGCTTGGGTTTGAAAACACCCAAGATCACACCAGCAGCGAATCCAACTCAGGCTTTGGTCTAGCCCAACTACGCGAGCGTTTAGAAACACTCTATGCAGGGCAAGCCCATGTAGAAATGACAGCCAACTCGCCAACAGGAACTCGCGTCACCATCACCATGCCAATCACCCTGCCATCCAATGAAACCAATTACTGCCCTTATCGCTGAAGACGAACCTTTGCTAGCCGAGTCGCTTAAACGTGAATTGGCCAAAGCTTGGCCAGAACTTGAGATTTGTGCCGTTGTGGGTGATGGACAAAGCGCCGTGGATCTAGCGCTTAAACTGCAACCTGATGTGCTCTTTTTAGACATCCAAATGCCCGTGCTAACAGGCTTGGAAGCCGCATCCAGCTTGGCTTCCAGCTTGCCTGCACCGCAAGATTTGCCGCTGTTGGTGTTCGTGACCGCGTTCGATCAATACGCCGTGCAAGCGTTTGAAAATCAAGCCATAGACTATGTGCTGAAGCCTATGCGGCCTGAGCGCTTGGCAAAAACAGTCGCACGTCTACAAGATCGCTTATTGCAGCGTCTAACGATCAATCCAACTGAAAGCTTTGACCAAACCGCAGCACAACTACGTGATTTGTTATTGGCCGCCAGCCCACAGCAAACAAGGCTTAGCATCATTCAAGCCAGTCGCCAAACGAGCAGCGGCAGTACGATTCACATGATCCCAATTGAAGATGTGGTCTATTTTGAAGCGGCGGACAAGTACATCCGCGTACTGACCCAAGATCAAGAATATTTGATTCGAACACCGCTAAAAGATTTACTCGCTCAGTTAGATTCCAACGTTTTTTGGCAAGTCCACCGAGGCACGGTGGTGCGTGTGTCCGAGATCGCTTCCGTGCACCGAGACGAAAACTTTAAAGTCAGCTTGAAGCTACGCCATCGGCCTGACACCCTTGCAGTGAGCCGCTTGTATGGGCATTTGTTTAAGGCGATGT